>JBLNDU010000268.1:0-6843 GCA_050261935.1 Nocardioidaceae bacterium
CCCATTCGTAGTCGGAGCGGAACACCACCGAGTCCGTGCGCGGCATCGGCTCCGTGCGGAACGCGAACGGGTCGGCCTTCAGGCGGATCTCGCCGGTCTGGGTGAGGATCTCGAACTTGTAGGCGGCGCCCTGCTCGACGTCCGGCAGGAAGATTTCCCAGATCCCCGAGGACCCGAGCGAGCGCATCGCGTGCAGCCGGCCGTCCCAGGAGTTGAAGTCGCCGACCACGCTCACCGCGCGGGCGGACGGGGCCCAGACGGCGAACGCGATGCCGGCGACGCCGTCGACCTGGCGCGGGTGGGCGCCGAGCCGGTGGTAGATGTCCTCGTGGCGGCCCTCGCCGGCGAGGTGGAGGTCGAGCTCGCCGAAGGTGGGCGGGAACGAGTAGGGGTCGCGCAGCGTGAAGACGTTGCCGTCGGGGTAGCTCACGTCGAGCTCGTAGCGCAGCGGCAGGTCCGCCTCGTCGATCATGCCCTCGAACAGGCCGGCGGGGTGGCGCAGCTCGAGCTGCACGGGCGGACCGTCCGCCGGCCGGGCGCTGACCGCGGCGGCGGCGGGCCGGAAGGCGCGCACGACGACGCCGCCGTCGACGGGATGGGCGCCGAGCACGCTGTGGGGGTTCCAGTGCTGGCGCGCCGCGACCAGCTCGAGCTGCGAATCGAGGCTCATGCGACCGGAGACTCAAGCAGACGCAGGATGCCGGCCACCGGGATGCTCACCCAGTCCGGGCGGTTGTTGAGCTCGTAGCGCAGCTCGTACACGGCCTTCTCGAGCTCGAACACCGACACGAGCTGCTCGATCGCCTGCTGGCCGGGCGGCAGCAGCGCCGGGTCCACCGTGTCCAGGTAGCCGGCCAGGTACTCCTCTCGCGCGCGCCGCTCCCAGTCGGGCGGAGCCGGCACGCCGCGCAGGATCGCGGAGGCGGAGGCGGCGTAGGCGAACGAGCGCAGCATGCCGGCCACGTCGCGCAGCGGCGAGCGCTTGCGGCGCCGCTCGGGGAGCGAGCGCGCCGGCTCGCCCTCGAAGTCGAGCACCATCCAGCCGCGCTCGGGGGTGAGGAGCGTCTGGCCGAGGTGGAAGTCGCCGTGCGTGCGGATCACCTTGCCGCCGGCGCCGGCGTGGGTCAAGAGCAGGAGCCGCTCGCGCACCTCCTCGCCGCGCCCGGCGATCGGCTCGACGGCCCCGCCCTCGGGCAGGTCGAGGAAGATGTTCGCGATCTCCTCGTCGACCGTCGCGGTGAGCAGCGCGAGCGCCTCGACGCTCGGCTCCTCGGGCGCGAAGGTCGGGTCGGAGGGATCCGAGCCGAGCGCGCTGTGGAGCTCGCCGGTGGCCTCGCCGAGCGCGCCCACGTACGTGAGGAAGCCGTCGGGGTCGCCGCCGAGCTCGTCGAGGCACAGCTCCCAGCCGTCGCGGGCGGCGGGCAGGTACTCCTGCACGACGCCGAGCGTGGCCTGCATCACCTGGCCTGCGTAGCGGTACCAGCCGGCGAGCGCCGGGATGCGCGCGAAGCCGCGCGCCGTCAGGAAGCGGAGCACCTCGAGCTCCGGGTTCACCCCCGGCTCCGTGCGCCGGTAGGCCTTCAGGATCAGCTCGTCGTCGAACACCACGGAGGTGTTCGACTGCTCGGAGGCGATCGGCCGTGCCACGGCGGGCTCGCGGCGCTCGGCGCCGATCCAGCGGAACTCGATCGCGGCGCCCTCGTCGCCGACCCGAGCGTCGCGGAGCATCAGCGCCAGCAGGCGGCGCGCCTGGAGCGGGTCGACGAGCGCGTCGTAGGCGGTCCAGCCCTGCGCCTCGGCGATCACGCCGTCGCTCCACGACTCGGCCGCCGGGCGCAGCCCGAGCGGCAGCTGGTAGAGCTGGTGCGTGCCCGACTGGAGCCGCGCCTCGACGAGCGCCGCCAGGAGCGCCGGCGGCTCCGTCTCGATCGGCACGGCGTCGAGGACGCCCAGCTTGACGCTGCCGCGCGCCTTCGAGCCGAACCAGCGCTGCGCCACCACGAACTGGCTGAGCGCCGCGTCGTCGAGGAACGATAGGTCGCCCCCGGCCATGGCGTCCGGCAGCGCGCACATCACGTCTCGCCGTCCTCGACCAGGCGGAACCAGAAGAACCCGCGGGGCGCGAAGGTGAGCAGGTAGGGCAGCTCTCCGATGCGCGGGAAGCGCGTGCGGCCGAACATCTCGACGGGAATCCTCCCAGCGTACGCCCGCAGGTCGAGCTCGGCCGCCTGAGCGGAGCGCGCGAGGTTGTGCACGCAGAGCACCACGTCGTCCTCGTACGTGCGCAGGTGGGCGAAGATCCGCGGGTTCTCGCACGGCAGAGCGTCGTAGCTGCCCAGGCCGAAGACCGGGTGCTCCTTGCGCAGCGCCGTGAGCCGGTGGAGCCAGCGCAGGAACGAGGTCGGCGTGCGCAGCTCGGCCTCGACGTTGACCGCCTGGAAGCCGTAGACGGGGTCCATCGACGGCGGCGCGTAGAGCTGTGCGAAGTCGGCGCGCGAGAACCCGCCGTTGCGGTCGCCGGTCCACTGCATCGGCGTGCGGACGCCGTCGCGATCGCCGAGGTACACGTTGTCGCCCATCCCGATCTCGTCGCCGTAGTAGAGGACGGGGCTGCCGGGGAGCGAGAAGAGGATCGCGTGCATGAGCTCGATCTCGTCGCGGCCGTTGTCGAGCAGCGGCGCGAGCCGCCGCCTGATGCCCAGGTTGAGCTTCATGCGCGGGTCCTTCGCGTACTCCGCGTACATGTAGTCGCGCTCCTCGTCGGTGACCATCTCGAGCGTCAGCTCGTCGTGGTTGCGCAGGAACAGGCCCCACTGGCAGTTGTCGGGGATGACCGGGGTCTGGCCCAGGATCTCGAGGATGGGCGCGGCCTCCTCGCGCCGCAGCGCCATGAACATCCGCGGCATGACCGGGAAGTGGAAGGCCATGTGGCACTCGTCGCCGTCGCCGAAGTAGGCCACCACGTCGGCGGGCCACTGGTTGGCCTCGGCGAGCAGCACGCGGTCCGGGTAGTGCTCGTCGACCTCGCGGCGCAGGTGCTTCAGGTAGTCGTGCGTCTCCTCGAGGTTCTCGCAGTTGGTGCCCTCGCGCTCGAAGAGGTACGGCACGGCGTCGAGCCGGAAGCCGTCGAGCCCAAGGTCGAGCCAGAAGCGGATCACGTCGAGCATCGCCTCGCGGACCTCGGGCTCGTCGTAGTTCAGGTCCGGCTGATGGTGGAAGAAGCGATGCCAGTAGTAGGCCCCCGCGCGCTCGTCCCAGGTCCAGTTGGAGGTCTCCGAGTCCACGAAGATGATGCGCGCGTCCGGGTAGCGGCTGGGGTCGTTCGACCACACGTACCAGTGGCGCTTGGGCGAGTCGGGGCTCGAGCGCGCCTCCTGGAACCAGGGATGGTCGGTGGAGGTGTGGTTCATCACGAGGTCGGCGATCACGCGGATGCCGCGCTGGTGGGCCTCGTCGACGAACGCCCGCACGTCGTCGACCCCGCCGTAGTCGGGGTGAAGCTTGAGGAAGTCCGAGATGTCGTAGCCGCCGTCGCGCATCGGCGAGTCGTACATCGGCAGGAGCCAGACGCAGTCGACGCCGAGCCATTGCAGGTAGTCGAGCTTCTCCGTGAGGCCGCGGAAGTCGCCCGAGCCGTCCCCGTTGCCGTCGAAGAAGCCGCGGATGTAGACCTCGTAGAAGACCGCCGTCTTGAACCAGAGCGGCTGGGACTCGAACCAGTGGCCGGGCTCGGGCCGCTCGCGGGCCGCGCGCTTGTGCGCGGTTCGCCGCTCCGCGAGCGGCAGGGCGAGCTCGGCGGTCGGGTGGTCCGTGGCGCTCACGACTCGACGCGCAGCAGGTGAGCCATACGCTCGCCCGGCGCGAGCCGAACGTAGTTGCGTCCGATCCGCCAGTCGTAGCGCGCGCCGTCGAGCTGGTCGTGCACGCCGAAGACGGGCGGCAGGCCGAGTGACGCCGGCACGATCGCGACCCCTTCCTGCGGGACGTGCGGGTCGATGCTGACGACGGTGATCAGCATGTTGCGATCGCTGCGCTTCGCGTAGGCGATCAGCGCCTCGTTCTCCGTCTCGAGGAACGCCAGGTTCGAGAGCTCGTGCAGCGCCGCGTTCTCACGCCGGACCGCGTTGATGCGTCCGATCAGAGGCAGCAGCGGACCGTCGAGCCGGCGCTGCTTGAGCTCGTATTTCTCGGAGTCCACGTACTCCTCGCTGCCCTCGCGCACGGGCACGTTCTCGAACCACTCGAAGCCGGAGTAGATGCCGTACGACGGCGACAGGGTGGCCGCCAGCACGAGCCGCGCCTCGAACGCGGGCGGGCCGCCGTGCACGAGGTAGGCGTTCAGGATGTCCGGCGTGTTGACGAAGAAGTTGGGTCGGCAGTACTCCTGCATGCCCCAGTGGGCGAGCTCGTGCAGGTACTCGGTGAGCTCCCAGCGCGAGTTCTTCCAGGTGAAGTACGTGTAGGACTGGCTGAAGCCGGCCTTGGCGAGCGCGCGGAGCCTCGCTCGCCGCGTGAACGCCTCGGAGAGGAAGAGCACGTCCGTGTGGCGCGAGCGCACCTCGCGCAGGAGCCACTCCCAGAACGGCAGCGGCTTGGTGTGCGGGTTGTCGACCCTGAAGATCCGCACGCCGCGCTCGACCCAGAGCAGCACGACGTCGCGCAGCGCCTCCCACAGCCCGCGCCAGTCCTCCGAGTCGAAGTTGAGGTTGTAGATGTCCTGGTAGCGCTTGGGCGGGTTCTCGGCGTACTTGAGCGTGCCGTCGGGGCGGCGGTTGAACCACTCGGGGTGCTCGCGCAGCCAGGGATGGTCCGGCGAGCACTGGATGGCGAAGTCGAGCGCGATCTCGATCCCGAGCTCGCCCGCCTCCCACACGAGCCGCTCGAACTCCTCGAGCGTGCCGAGCTCGGGCGCGATCGCCTCGTGGCCGCCGGCCTCGGAGCCGATCGCCCACGGGCTGCCGGGGTCGCCGGGGCCCGCGACGAGCGCGTTGTTGCGCCCCTTCCGGCCCGTGTGGCCGATCGGGTGGACCGGCGGCAGGTAGAGCACGTCGAAGCCGAGCTCCGCGAAGCGGGGCAGCTCGCGGCGCACGCCCTCGAAGCCGCCCCAGGAGCGCGGGAACAGCTCGTACCAGGCGCCGAAGCGGGCGCGCTCGCGGTCGACGTCGAGCTCGAGCGGGCGCGCCATCGAGGTGGCGTCGTGACGGCCGGCGTTGCGCTCCATGGCCTCGAGCAGCGCCGGGGCGAGCGCGGCGTGGTGCCTGGCCGCGGGCGGCGCGTCGCCGTCGCTCAGGGCGGCGACCGCCCCCTCGATCGTGGCCCGATCCTCGCCCTCGGCGCCCGCGAGCGCCTCCTCGAGCAGCACCAGCCCCTCCGACAGCTCGCCCGCCGTGTCCGCCTGCCCGGCGCTCAGCTTGCGGGCGAGCTCCTCCTGCCAGGTGGCGAACAGATCCGACCAGGCCTCGATCTGCACCTCCCAGCGGCCCACCCGGTCGACCTCGAAGGCGCCGGCCCAGCGGTCGCCGTCGACCTCGCGGTCGATCCACTCCATCGGCTGCTCGCGCCACTCGCCGCCCTCGGGCCGGTGGCGCACCACCGCCCGCAGCGTCTCGTGCCCGTCGCGGAAGACCTCGGCCGACACCTCCACGAGGTCGCCCACGATTCGCTTCGCCGGGAAGCGCCCGCAGTCCACCAGCGGGGCGGGGTTGAGGATCTGTATGCGCGGCGGGGACGTGCGCTCGCTCGGCCGCGGCAGGATCGAGTGATCCTCGCCGGGCGGCTCGAACGGGTGCTCGAAGTCGCCGTGCGTCGTCCGCCGCGTGGGCGGCGCCTCCTCCTCCGAAGGCGGGGACCGCCTCGCGACGCCGGTGTCGCGCACCGGCGCGGCGGGCCCTTCGTCGTGCTCTGCCTGACGTGCTATCCGGGTCGCCCTCTCGCTCGACGGGGGAGACTGCGCAATCGTATGCGCGCAGGGACTTCTACTCGAAACGGGCGCGGCGGCGCTGCCCGCGTCGCCACGGGCGGCCGCCGACGGCCGCGACGGGCCCGCGCGGGCGCGTCCCGCTCGAGCGGCGTTCAGCTCCACCCCACCTCGCTGCCGTCGGGGCGGCTCGACGAGCAGGCCTACGCGTTCGTCGACTGGCTCGCCGCGGCGGGGCAGCGCTGGTGGCAGGTGCTGCCGCTCGGCCCCCGCGGCGAGGGCGGCTCGCCCTACAAGTCGCCCTCGGCGTTCGCGGGCGACGCCGAGCTCCTCGCCGAGCCGGACGCTTCGGTCACGCCGGCGCAGCTCGACGCCTTTCGCCGCCGCAGCCGCTACTGGCTCGAGGGCTGGCGGCGCCACGCCGGAGCCGACGCGGAGGCCGACCAGGTGCGCTTCGAGCGCGAGTGGGGGCGCCTGCGGGCCTACGCCGCCGAGCGCGGTGTGCGCCTGCTGGGCGACATGCCGATCTACGTCGCGCCCGGCGGCGCGGACGACGCCTCCCACCCCGAGCTGTTCCAGCGCGGCGAGGCCGCCGGCGTGCCGCCCGACAAGTTCAGCGACACGGGGCAGCTGTGGGGCAACCCGCTCTACGACTGGGGCGCGATGCGTCGCGACGGCTTTCGCTGGTGGGTCGAGCGCCTGCGGCGCAACCTGAAGCTGTACGACCTGGCCCGGATCGACCACTTCCGCGGCTTCGTCGCCTACTGGTCGGTCCGGGACGGCGAGCCCGACGCGCGCGCCGGGCGCTGGCGGCCCGGGCCGGGCCGCGCGCCCTTCGACGCGGCGCGCCGCGCGCGCGGCGCGGTGCCGCTGGTGGCGGAGACCCGCGGCGTGATCACGCCCCCGGGCGAGCGGCTCCGGCGCGC
>JBLNDU010000269.1:0-2954 GCA_050261935.1 Nocardioidaceae bacterium
CCAGAGCACCGCGCAGCCTCCCGCCGTCGCCGCGCCCACCGCGATCGCCGCCCAGGCGCCGAACAGCACGTCGCCCACGAGCAGCACGGCCCCGCTCATGGAGAGCGCCACGCAGGCGAGCCCGGCGATCGCGAAGCGGTTCGCCACCTCGACGAGGTGCTCCTTGTCCCCGCGACGGAAGACGATCCGGTGCCACGAGGTGGGCGCGATCAGCAGCACCGCCGCGCAGCCCGTGGTGAGCAGCGTGGTGAAGTAGACGGCCTTCTGGAGCGCGCTGATGGAGGCGAAGCGGGCCGTGAACGGGAGCGTGAGGAGGAAGGCGAACAGCACCTGCACGCCGGTCTGCGCCACGCGGAGCTCCTGGAGCAGCTCGACGAGGTTGCGGTCGGCGCGCTCGAGCGCCGTCTCCCGCCTTCCGTCACCCGGCTCGCGCTCGGCGATCATCGGTCCCATTCCGCGACTACCCCGCCCAGCAGCGGCGAAAACGGCGCGCCGCGAGCGGCGTTCTGCGCTGGCGGCGGCCCCGATCGCGCCAGGCTTCACAAAGTAAAGTAGGGCCCGGATGGGTACCTTCGTGCGGCTGCTCGGCTTCCTGCGCCCCTACCGCGCGGCCGTGGCGGCCTCGTTCGCGCTGGCGGCGGTCGCCATGGTCACGGGCGTCGCGATCCCCTACCTCGTCGGCGCCACGGTCGACGAGGTCCGCAGCGGTGGCGCGCGCCTCTGGCCGCTCGCGCTCGCCGTCGCCGTCGCCGGCGTCCTGAGGCTCGTCTTCAGCGTCGTTCGCCGGCTCGTGGCCGGGCGCGTGTCGCTCGGCGTCGAGTACGACCTGCGCAACCGCATGTACGCCCACCTGCACTCGCTCGAGCTCGCGTTCTTCGACGCCCAGCAGACGGGCCAGCTGATGTCGCGCTCGACCGTCGACCTGCAGTCGGTGCGCTTCTTCCTGGGCTACGGCCTCATCTTCATGGCCCAGTCCGCGGTCACGATCCTCGTGGCCGCCGCGGTGATGCTGGCCGTCAACCCCGGCCTGGCGCTGGTGGCGCTCGCGCCGACCCCGTTCGTGATCTGGACCGCCTCGCGCTTCGGGCGCAGGAACCGCCCGGCCTCCCAGGAGGTGCAGCAGCGGATCGCGGAGCTCACGGCCGAGGCCGAGGAGAACGTCTCCGGGATCCGGGTCGTCAAGGCCTTTGCGCAGGAGCCGCGCCAGCTGCGGCGGTTCGAGCGCACGGTCCGGCGCGTGTTCGACCAGTCGATGGTCTCGACCCGTCTGCGCGCCTTCTACTCGCCGCTGCTCGGCTTCCTGCCCCAGCTCGGCCTCGCGGCGCTCCTGCTCGTGGGCGGCCGCCAGGCCATCGACGGCACGATCAGCATCGGCGAGTTCGTCGCCTTCTACGGCTACGTGCTCATGCTCGTGTCGCCGATGCGCATGCTCGGCATCGCGCTCGGCATGGCGCAGCGCGCCGTGGCCGCGGGCGCGCGCGTGTTCGAGGTGCTCGACCGCGAGCCGCGCCTCACCGTTCCGTCGGGAGCGCCGGCGCTGCCGGCGGGCGGGGGGCGGGTCGAGCTGCGCGGCGTCACCTTCGCGTACGACGGCGGCCCGCCGGTGCTGCGCGACCTCGACCTCGACGTCGAGGCGGGCCGCACCGTGGCGCTCGTCGGCCCGACCGGCTCCGGCAAGACGACGCTCGTGCTGCTCATCCCGCGCCTCTACGACGTCGACGCGGGCACCCTGCTCGTGGACGGCGTCGACGTCCGCTCGGTCGACGTCGCCTCGCTCCGCCGCGACGTCGCGGTCGTGTCCGACGACGCCTTCCTGTTCTCGGCGACGCTGCGCGAGAACATCGCCTACGCCCGTCCGGACGCGTCGGACGAGGAGGTCCGCGAGGCGGCCAGGCGAGCCGGACTTGAGGAGCTGGCGGAGTCGCTGCCGGACGGCTACGAGACGTTGGTCGGAGAGCGCGGCCTCACGCTCTCGGGCGGCCAGCGCCAGCGGGTGGCGATCGCCCGCGCGCTGCTCGCCGAGCCGCGCATCCTGATCCTCGACGACGCGACCTCGAGTGTCGACGCCACGACCGAGAGCCGCATCAAGGCCGCCCTGCGCGACGTGATGGAGGGACGGACGACGTTCGTGATCGCCCACCGCCTGTCCACGATCGCGCTCGCCGACGAGGTGGTGGTGCTCGAGGACGGGCGCGTGGCCGCGCACGGCACGCACGAGGAGCTGCTCGAGCAGTCGGGCCTCTACCGCGAGATAGTCGAGCGCGGGCTGCCGGACAAGGTCTTCCTCACGCGGGACGCGCGCGAGCGCGAAGTGGCGGGGCTGTGAGGCTCGCGGGCGCCTGGCGCGCGCTGCGCGGGGACGACGCGCGGCTCCGCAAGCTGCGCCGTCTGCTTGCGCTGCTGCGGCCGTATCGGGGCCGCACGGTGCTGATGCTGGTGGCGCTCGTCGTGGCCACGGCCGCCGCGCTCGCGCCGCCCTACCTCGCCGGTCGCGCGATCGACGACGGCATCCGCGGCGGCGACGCCGGCGCCCTGACGGTCGTGGTCGCGCTGTTCGTCGCCGCGGCGCTCGTCAACTGGGTCGCCACCTACGCGCAGACGTTCCTGGTGAGCTGGGTCGGCCAGCGCGCCCTGCAGGACCTCCGGCTCGAGCTGTTCGCGCACCTGCAGCGGCTCTCGATCGGCTTCTACTCGCGCAACAAGGCCGGCATCGTG
The DNA here is from genome assembly GCA_050261935.1 of Nocardioidaceae bacterium. GTDB lineage: Bacteria > Actinomycetota > Thermoleophilia > Solirubrobacterales > Thermoleophilaceae > JBLNDU01. The sequence continues at coordinate 2,716 of JBLNDU010000269.1, forward strand.
ATCTCGCGCGTCACGAACGACGTGCAGGCGCTCGACCAGCTCGTCACGGACGGCGTCGTGACGCTCTTCTCCTCGACCCTGACGCTGGCCGGCACGGCGGCGATCCTGCTCGCGCTCGACCCGGGGCTCGCGCTCGTCACCTTCCTGACCTTCCCGGTGCTGGTCTGCGCCAGCGTGGCCTTCCGGCTCGCGTCGGCGGGCGCCTACCGACTGACGCGCGAGAAGATCGCGCTCGTCAC
>JBLNDU010000270.1:0-3943 GCA_050261935.1 Nocardioidaceae bacterium
CTGATCAGCCTCTACCAAGCCCAGCGCGACCTCCAGACCGTGCTCGCCTGCTGGCACGGCCACTGCCCCACCTGCCGGCGCGGGCTGCCGCCATGACGACGTAACGAAGTCCTACTAGGAGCCGCCTACGACAGCGTGAGCCGCTCGGCCGCGAGTCGCGCGACGGCCATGACGGTCAGCTGCGGGTTGACCCCGACGGGGGTCGGGAAGACGCTCGCGTCGCAGACGTAGAGGTTGTCGAAGCCGTGGACGGCCAGCTTCGAGCCGACGACGCCGTGGCGCCGCTCGCTGCTCACGGCGTTCCCACCCTGCGGGTGCGCGGTCGTGAGCGAGATGTCGCTCGCGTCGCGCACGACCTCGTCCAGGCGCCCGAGCTGGTCGGGACGCGTGATCTCGACGAGGTGGAAGGTCGCCGGCATCACGCGCTCGGCGCCCGCCTCGAGCAGCAGCGATCCGGCCTGCTTGAGCCCGGCCAGGAGCCGCTCGAGCTCGCCACGCGTCAGCGTGAGGTCGAACTCGCTCGAGGTGACGAGGTCGGCGAAGCGGCGCACGTGGTTGTCGCGGCCCGTGCCGAGCAGCACGCCGGCGCAGGTCATGTGCGCGTAGCGGCTCATGTTGCGCTCGTGGTCCTCGAACCAGCCCGGCATCTGCAGCGACTGCGTCATGACCGGGTTGAAGATCGACTCGATCACGTAGCCGGCGCCGTGCGGCGGCTTGAAGTAGTCGCCGAGCTGGAGCGCGTCGAAGGCGTTCACGCGCGAGCCGAACTCGGCCGTCATGAAGGAGGCGACGTTGGCGCCGAAGCCCCGGCCCACCTGGCCGCCGCCGATCCGGCTGCGCAAGAGGAGCCGGCTCGAATGGATCGCCCCGGCCGCGACGACGAGCGCGCGGCGCGCCCGCACGGTGACCTTCCGCCCGTCGCTGAGCCGGCAGCGCACGCCGGTGGCCCGCGACCCCGAGCGGAGGATGCGCGTGGCCTGGCACTCGGACACGATCCGGAGCCGCCCGCGGTTGCGCGCCTGCGCCCGTGGCAGCACCCAGTCGAGCATCGACAGCTTCTTGCCGTAAGCGCAGCCGATATTGCAGTAGCCGCAGCCGTAGCAGCCGGCTTCGATGTTGGCCTCGACGGGGCCGTAGCGCTCGAGCGTGCCGCGCTCGCGCGCGCGCTCCGCCGGACCGCTCAGAAGCCGACCCGCGGGGTTCCTGCGCACGCCCGTCAGCGGCTCGACCCGGAGCAGCCCGCGCACGTCCTTGAGCGCGGGCCGCAGCGCGCCCGGCGTGAGCTCGCTCGAGAACGGCGGGCGGCTCCAGGTCATGAGCGCCTCCTCGGGCGGATCGAAGCAGACGCCGTTGTTAACCACGGTGCTGCCGCCGACGCACATTCCCTGGAGCACCTGCACCGAGAAGTCGCGCGAGAGCTGGACCGCGCCGTCCGCGTAGAGCCGCTTGTACATCTCTCGCTCGTCCTCGGTGAAGGTCGCGGACGGGACGTGCCGGCCGCGTTCGATCATCAGCACGTCGATGTCCGTGTCGCGCTCGAGCAGGTAGTGCGCGAGCGTCGCGCCGGCCGCGCCCGTGCCGACGATCACGACGTCGGCGCTCAGCTCGTCGCCGGCGACGGCGGCGGGCGGCGTCACGTCGAGCCGCCCGCGCTGCGCCGCGCCGCCGTTCGCCGCCCCGTGCCCGTTGCCGCCCGACAGGAGCCGCGCCGCGCGCGGTCGTTCGCTGAAGGGCACGTAGTCGGTCAGGTCGTAGGTGCGCCGGTCGCTGTAGTAGGCGGAGTAGATCAGCTGGACCGCGAAGCGGATCGCGGCCTGCACGCTCCGGCGAAGCGGGCCCAGGGCGGAGCGCGCCTCGATCTGCGGCAGGAGGCGACGCTCGAGGAACTCGCGCCGGCTCGCCGCGTCCATCAGGGACAGCGGCGGGCGCAGGCTCGCGAGCGGGTAGAGGTCGAGCAGCGAGAGCGCCAGCCCGAGCCGGTGTTTGCCGCGGCAGCGGAGGTCGTGCCAGTAGAGGTCGACCGAGTGGGCGAGCTGGTCCGGACCGACGCGCGGGCGCTCGAACAGCACCTCCGCGATGCTGGACAGCGCCTCGAACTGGCGCGGCGACAGCGAGCGCAGCTCGTAGCGCCCGCGGAGCGCGCTGCGCGTGAGCCACAGGAGCAGCGCGACGACGATGACGTCCCCGCCCAGCCAGAGCGCGAGCGGCTGATCTTCGAGCCCGAGCCCGAGCCATCCGAGCAGGGAGTCGAGCGCCTCGTGCGGCGGGATGATGGAGGAGGAGTGACCCGTCACGACCGCGGCGGCGAGCAGCGCGATCAGCACGAGGTGCCCGAGCACGATCACGCCGATGAGGCGCCAGAAGCGGCGGACGTTGGCGGCGGCGAGCCAGAACAGCGCCGCGAACATGACGTCCTTGGCACACGAGTTGATCGCGAACGGACGCGTCGCGGCGCCCTCGGCGAAGACGTAGTAAGGGTAAGCGGCGGCCTGCAGCAGGTAGAAGACCACCCCCACCCGCAGCCAGGTACGCAGCCGCAGCTCGGGAGCGGTCAGCTCGCGCGGTGGAAAGGGGTCCGCCGTCGCCCCGTCGGCACGTGCCGCGCTCGCGGCGGTCGACGCCGGGGCCGTGCCGCGATTCGCGGGCTCCTCGGTCTCCGGCGGCACGCCGCCGCCCGCCTGGTGGCGCGCACGTCGCTTCCGCCGGCGGATCACCGTCAAGCTCACTCTATCCCTCCCGCGCCAGCCGCCAGGGCGCGTGCGGCAGCCGCCGCCTCGGACCGCGGGGCGCCGCCCTCCGCCCACCTCGGCGCCATCCGCGCGCTGAGCTCGACGTGCGCCGGCAGCGCGTCGACCTCGCGGACCGCGCGCCTCAGACGCTCGAGGAGGGCGACGCCCGCGTCGGCCCGACGCGACCTCCCACAGCATGTGGCTTGGAGCCGCACACACGGGTAGAGCTTGCGGCCGGCCTCCTGATACATCGCGGGCGAGAAAAAGCACGGGGTGCCCCCGCTTGATGCTCGGGTCGCCCCCCGATGCGAACCGCCGTGGGCCGCGCCGACACTGCCGCGCAGCCGCCGGGTCAGACGGCCTCGGCGGAACCGGGATCGGAGGGTTCATGGCTCAGCAGGCGACGCTCACACCGGTGCGCGACGACACGCGGCCCACAAGCGGGGACGGGCGCCGTGCCGCGCTCGTCCGCGCCGCCGCGCGCGGCGACCGCCCGGCCTGGAACGCGCTCGTGCGCGAGTTCTCCGGGCTCGTCTGGGCGGTCGCGCGGGCGCACGGGCTGGGTCAGGCCGACGCGGCCGACGTCTCCCAGACCACCTGGCTGCGGCTCGTCGAGCATTTCGACCGGATCAACGACCCGGAGCGGCTCGGCGCATGGCTCGCCACGACCGCGCGGCGCGAGGCGCTGCGCGTGCGGCGCGTCGCGCAGGCCCAGCCGCCCACCGACCAGCTCGACGAGCTCGACTCGCCCGACGAGGTCGCCGTCGAGGCGCGGCTGCTCACGCGCGAGCGCGACGCCGCGCTGTGGCAGGCGTTCGCGCGGCTGCCCGAGCGCGACCGGGCCCTGCTTCGGCTGCTCGTCGCCGAGCCGCAGCCGAGCTACAAGGACGTGGCGGCGGCGCTCGGGATGCCGGTCGGCAGCATCGGCCCGACCCGGGCGCGCTGCATCGAGCGGCTGCGCTGCGAGCTCGAGCGCGTCTCGGGCGACTCCGGCCCGGGCGGGCGTGCGCCGAGAGGGGACCACGGCGGCGCGCTCGACGGGCGGCGCCGGCGCGCCTCGCGCCACGGCTCGACCGTGGACAGGTCGGCGTAGCGGTCACCGGCGGCCCCGACGGCGGGCGCCACCGCGTCGAGCCGCCTCAGCTCCCGGGAGGCCGACACCCAGCTTCGCCTCGGCCCCGGGCGGTCACGGGGCCGCGCCGCGCGAGCCCGAC
>JBLNDU010000271.1:0-4305 GCA_050261935.1 Nocardioidaceae bacterium
GGTGGTCGTCGATGCTGCGGTCGTGTCGGCCCGGGAGGTGGCCGGGCGGCCGGCCGGGGAGGCCGCCGGGCGGGTCGTGCGGGGGGCCGACCTCGTCGCGCGTACGGGCGACGGCCATCGCGTTGATCGTGAAGTCGCGCCGACTCAGGTCGGCCTGGAGCGGCGCGGGGCTGACCACGGGCAGCGCGCCGGGCCGCTCGTAGCGCTCCGTGCGGGTGCTCGCGAGGTCGAAGGCGAGCTCCCCGGCGCGCACGGTCGCCGTGCCGAAGCGCTCGTGCCGGCGCGCCTCGCCGCCGAGGCGCTCGGCGAGGACGCGCGCCACCGACCCGGCGTCTCCCTCCACGGCCAGGTCGAGGTCGACGGCTCGCTCGCCGCGCAGTAGGTCGCGCACGGCGCCGCCAACGAGGTAGGTCGGCGGCAGGCCCTCGAGCGCGGGCAGCAGCCTCGCCAGGCCGGGCAGCCGGCGCACGCGCTCGCGCAGGTCGGTGGCCGCGATCACTCCGTCAGTCTGGCGCACCGCGCCCCGGCTCCAGTCGACGGCGCCCGGGGGCGGCGGCCGGCTCTCAGAGCCGCACGGGCACGCCCGCGTCACGGAGGCGCCGCTTCGCCTCGCGGACCGAGTAGCGGCCGTAGTGGAAGATCGAGGCGCACAGCACGGCGTCGGCGCCGCCCAGGCGGATGGCGTCCACGAGGTGCTCGAGCCGCCCGGCGCCGCCCGAGGCGATCACCGGCACGTCCACCGCGTCCGCCACGCGGCGCGTCAGCTCGAGCTCGTACCCGTCCTCCGTCCCGTCGCGGTCCATGCTCGTGAGGAGCACCTCGCCCGCGCCGCGCTCGACCGCCTCGCGCGCCCACTCCACGGCGTCGCGCCCCACCGGCGTGCGCCCGCCGTTCACGAACACCTCGTAGCCGGGGCCCGCGTCGCCGGCGGTGCCGTCGCCCACCTCATCGTCGCCCGCGTCGCCCGCGTCGCCGATGGCGCCGTCGCCCGCGTCGCGGCGCCGGGCGTCGATCGCCAGCACGACGCACTGCGCGCCGAACACCCGCGCCAGCTCGCCGATCAGCGCCGGCCGCTCCACCGCGGCCGAGTTGTCCGACCCCATGTCGGCGCCCGCGTCGAGCACCGCCTGCGCGTCCTCGACGGAGCGGACTCCGCCGCCGATCGTGAAGGGGATGAATACCTCGTCGGCGCAGCGCCGGGCGAGCGCCGCCACCGTGTCGCGCTTCTCGTGCGAGGCCGTGATGTCGAGGAAGACGATCTCGTCCGCGCCCTCGTCCTGGTAGCGGGCGGCAAGCTCCACCGGGTCCCCGGCGTCGCGGATATCCACGAAGTTGGTGCCCTTGACGACGCGGCCCCTGTCCACGTCGAGGCACGGGATGACGCGCCGGAGCATCGTCAGTCGCGCGCGTCGAGCGCTGCCTGTCCCTCCGCCACGCCGAATCGGCCCTCGTAGAGCGCCTTGCCGCAGATCACGCCGGCGAGGTTCACGAGCCGCAGGCGGCGCAGCGCCTGCAGGTCGTCGATCGACCCGATCCCCCCCGAGTAGAGGAAGCGACCGCTCACCGCCTCGGCGGCGCGGCGCACCTCGTCGAGGTCGGGGCCCTCGAGCATCCCGTCGCGCTCGACGCTCGTGTAGAGGAAGCGGTCCGCGCCGCGGCCCTGCATGAGCCGGATCAGCTCGTCGGGCTGCTGCTCCGTCTGCTCGGTCCAGCCGGCCACGGAGACGCGCCCGCGCCGCACGTCGACCGCGATCAGCACGCGCCGGCCCCACACGCGCAGCACCTCGTCGAGGAACTCGGGCTCGGCGAGCGCGGCCGTGCCGAGCACCACGCGCGCGGCGCCCGCCTCGAGAGCGCTCCGAACGGCGCCGAGCGAGCGGAGCCCGCCGCCGTACTGGATCGGCACGCCGAGCTCGCCGGTGATCCGCTCGAGGTGGTGGAGGTTGACCGGCTCGCCCTCGCGCGCGCCGTCGAGGTCGACCACGTGAAGGAAGCCGGCGCCCGCGTCGGCGAACGAGCGCGCCGCCTCGAGCGGGTCGTCGGCGTAGACCGTCTCCGCGTCGAAGCGCCCCTGGCGCAGCCGCACGGCGCGCCCGTCGCGGATGTCGACGGCGGGGATGAGGATCATGCCGCCGCGCCGAGAGCCGCGCGCTCGCAGATGCGCGCGAAGTTGCCGAGCAGCCGCAGCCCGTCGGGCCCCGACTTCTCGGGATGGAACTGGACGCCGTAGACCGGCGGCCGCGCGACGGCGCTCGCGAACGGCCTGCCGTAGACGGCCGTGCCGAGCACGTCCGAGTCGCGCGCCGGCCGCGCCGCGAACGAGTGGACGTGGTAGAAGGCGGTGGGCTCGGGCAGGCCCTCCGTGAGCGCCGAGGGACGCCGCCAGGCGACCGTGTTCCAGCCGATCTCGGGCACCTTCAGCCCCGGCGCGTCGAGCTGCGCGACGTCGCCCTCGAGCAGCGCGAGGCCCTCGGCGCCGCCGAGCTCGTCCGTGCGCTCGAAGAGCAGCTGCATGCCGAGGCAGATCCCGAGCAGCGGCACCCCCCGGGCCACGCGCTCCGCCAGCAGCTCGCCGTAGCCGAGCGCGCGCACGGCCTCCATCGCCTTCGGGAACGCGCCGACGCCGGGCAGCACCACGCCGTCGGCGGCGACGATGCGGGCCGGGTCGCGCGTGACCTCGGTCTCGACGCCCACGTGCTCGAGCGCCTTCGAGGCCGAGCGGAGGTTGCCCATGCCGTAGTCGAGGATCGCGACGCGCGTCACAGCACCCCCTTCGTCGACGGGATCCCCTCGACGCGCGGGTCGAGCTCCGCCGCCTCGCGCAGAGCGCGGGCGAACGCCTTGAAGGCGGCCTCGATCATGTGGTGTGCGTTGTACCCGGCCTCGAGGGAGACGTGCAGGGTGAGCTTGGCGGTCGTGGCCACGGCGCGCATGAACTCCTCGGCCAGGTCGGTGTCGAAGTCGCCCACGCGCTCCGCCGGGAAGGCCCCCTCGAACAGCAGGAAGGGCCGCCCCGAGACATCGAGCGCGCACGAGGCGCGCGCATCGTCCATCGGCACGCTCGAGTGTCCGAAGCGGCGGATCCCGGCGCGCTCCTCGAGCGCCTCGTCGAGCGCCCGCCCGAGCGCGAGGCCGGTGTCCTCGACGGTGTGGTGCGGCCCCGTCTCGAGGTCGCCTTGGACCCGCACGTCGAGGTCGAGCCCGCCATGCCGGGCGAGCGCGTCGAGCAGGTGATCGAAGAAGCCGACGCCGGTGGCGCGCGTGCCCCGGCCGCTGCCGTCGAGCGCGAGCGTGAGCTCGATGCGGGTCTCCGCGGTCGTGCGTGAGATCTGTGCGGAACGGCTCAGGCGCGGCGCTCCATCGACTCGGCATGCACGGCAAAGCCCTCGGCGCTGGCGACGGCGGCGCCGTCCGGCGCGAGGCGGGCAGGCGCCCCGTCCGGCAACGATACCCGAGCCATCCTGCGCCGGAAGCTGGCCGTGGAGAGCGCGCTCCCGAAGCGCGCCGCGCCGCCGGTGGGCAGCACGTGGTTCGAGCCAGCCACGTAGTCCCCGAACGCCGTGCCGCTGCCGGCCCCGACGAACACGCAGCCGGCGGCGCGCACCTCGCCCGCGAGCGCCTCGGCCTCCGCGCCCATCAGCTGGAGATGCTCGGGCGCGATCGCGTCGGCGGCGCGCACGGCGGCGCGCGCGTCGGCGACCCGGACCAGCTGCAGCTCGGCGTCGGCGGCGCTCGGCCGCTGGGCGGCGAGCGGCGGGAGCGCAGCCGCCACCGCGTCGAGCAGCCCCGGGTCCGGCGAGAGCGCCCACAGCAGGCTGTCAGGGCCGTGCTCCGCCTGGGCGAGCAGTTCGAGCGCCGCGAGCTCCGGGTCGGCGCCGGCGGTTGCCACCACAGCCAGCTCGCTCGGTCCCGCCAGCCCGTCCATGCCCACCGCTCCGGCCAGCTGGCGCTTGGCCTCGCGCACGTAGGCGTTGCCGGGGCCGGCGATCACGTCGACCCGCGGAACCGTCTCCGTGCCGAGCGCGAGCGCCGCGATCGCCTGTGCGCCGCCGAGCCGATACACCTCGTCGACCTCGCAGAGCGCGCAGGCGGCGAGGATCGCGGCGTGTACCTCGCCGCTCGGGCCGGGCGGCGCGCAGACCGCCACCTCCTCCACGCCCGCGACGCGCGCGGTGACCGCGCACATCGCGACCGTCGAGGGGTACGGCGCGCGCCCGCCGGGCACGTACGCGCCGGCCCGCCTCACGGCGACGTCGGCGAGCTGGACGCGCTGTCCCTCCGGGAGCTCGACCGCGACGGGGTCGC
>JBLNDU010000272.1:0-5119 GCA_050261935.1 Nocardioidaceae bacterium
CCGTGAAGCCGGCTCGGGCCGCTGACGACCACGCGGTGCGGGTCGCAGACGATCACCCGAGCGCCCATCGAGACGAGCTTGTCCACGAAGAAGAGCCGGTTCTCGAACATCTTCTCGTGCACCATGATCATGCCCTCGGCCTGCGTGGCCATCGCCACGGCGATGCTGGTGAGGTCCGCCGGGAAGGCCGGCCAGGGGCCGTCCTCGAGCTTCGAGACGGCGTCGCCGACGTCGTTCTGGATCCGCAGCCGCTGCTCCGGGGGGACGATCACGTCGCAGCCGTCGAACTCGATCCGGCAGCCGAGCCGGGCGAAGCCGATCCGCGTCATGCGGAGCTCCTCCGGCACGACGTCCTTGATCCGCAGCTCGCCGCCGGTGCAGGCCGCGAGCGCGATGAAGCTGCCGACCTCGATGTTGTCGGGCCCGATCGCGTAGTCCGCGCCGCCGAGCGAGCGCTGGCCGTGGATCACCATCAGGTTGGAGCCGATGCCCTCGATGCGCGCGCCCATCTGCATCAGGAGCCGGGCCAGGTCCTGAACGTGCGGCTCGGACGCGCAGTTGTGGATCACCGTCGCGCCGGGAGCGAGCGCGGCCGCCATGAGCGCGTTCTCGGTGCCCATCACGGAGGGCTCGTCCATGAAGAAGTCGCAGGGGCGCAGCCCGGACGGCGCGCGGAGCTCGTACGAGCGGCCGGTGTCCACCCGGGCGCCCAGCGCCCGGAAGGCCTCGAGGTGCGGATCGAGTCGCCGCCGGCCGATCACGTCCCCGCCGGGAGGTGGCATCTTGGCGTGCCCGAAGCGCGCCAGCAGCGGGCCGGCGAGGAGGAACGAGGCGCGTATCTGCACCGCGGCCTCCTGGTCCACGATCGTGCTGTCCACCGCGTCCGCCCGCAGCGCTACGACGTTCTCGTCGCGCCACTCGACCATCACGCCGAGGCGGCGCAGCAGCTCGATCATCGCCTCGACGTCGCGGATCCGAGGCACGTTGCGCAGCACCACCTCCTGGTCGGTGAGGAGCGCAGCGGCGAGCGCCGGCAACGCGGCGTTCTTGTTGCCGGCCGGCACGACGGCTCCCGACAGCGGGGAGCCGCCTTCGATGACGAACTTCTCCATGGTCCGAGGCAGGCGCAGCTCGAAGTCGAGCGGCCTGAGGAGGGTATCGAAGCCCATCGCGAGCGAAGTTCGCGAGCCGCTGCGGATACCCTGCCCGGCGTGGCGCCGACACGCGACGAGGCGTGGCAGCTCGTGCAGGAGTGGACCGAGTCCGATTCGCTGCGCAAGCACATGCTCGGCGTCGAGGCGGCGATGGGGGCCTACGCGCGCCGCTTCGACGAGGACGAGGAGCTCTGGCGAATCACCGGGCTCGTGCACGACCTCGACTACGAGCGCTACCCCGATCTCGCCACCGGCCATCCGCGCCACGCGCTCGAGGAGCTGCGCCGCCGCGGCTACCCCGACTCGGTCGTGGAGGCGGTGGCCGGCCACGCCGAGTTCCTGGGCGTCCCGCGCGAAACCCGCATGGCGAAGGCGCTCTACGCCGTGGACGAGCTGTCCGGCTTCATCGCGGCGTGCGCGCTCGTGCGCCCCGACGGCGTGCGCGGGATGACGCCGAAGTCGGTCAGGAAGAAGCTCAAGCAGCCGAGCTTCGCGGCCGGAGTCGACCGCGAGGCCGTCCGCCGCGGCGCCGAGGAGCTCGGGGTCGACTTCGACGAGCACGTCGCGTTCGTGATCGGAGCGCTCGAGACACGGGCCGACGAGCTCGACCTCGGCCCGCGCTCGAGCTAGCCGTAGCGGCCGCCCCGCTTCGCCCAGTCGGCCATGTGGTCCACGGAGCAGAACGCGTCGGGGATCCGGTGCTCGCCCCGGTGCCGGACGAGCACGACGTGCACGTCCGACAGACGCTCGCCGCAGAGCGCGCACTCGTCGAGGGAGCTCGCCAGGCCGGTCGGCTCGCGCGGCTCGCCGGCCTCCCAGTGCGGTCCCTGGATCCGCCACGGCACGATGTGCTCGAGCCGGCAGAAGGCCGCCTTGCGCGCGCCCGGGGACTCGAGCGCACGGAAGCCGTCGTGCGGCTCGATCTCGGCGCCGCACCAGCTGCAGCGCTCGAAGCTGTGCCGGCTGGTGGCCACTGGTTAAGCTCGCCGCGGTGGCTCGCGCTCTCAGGATTATCGTGCTCGAGGGCGACGAGACGGGCCAGGAGCTGCTCGAGCAGGCCCTGCGCGTGCTCGAGCCGAGCGTCACGGGCGTCGAGGCGACGCTCGAGCGGTACGATCTCTCGCTCGCGAACCGCCGCCGTACTCGCAACGGGGTCGTGATCGAGGCGGCGGCCGCCATGCGCGAGGCGCGCCTCGGGCTCAAGGCGGCGACGGTGACGCCCGAGGGCGCCGACGACGTGGGCAGCCCGAACCGTATCCTCCGCGAGCAGATCGACGGCCGCGTGATCGTCCGCACCGGCCGGCGGATCCCCGGCGTGACGCCCGTCGCCGGCGTCCACTACCCGATCGCCGTGGTGCGCATGGCGGTTGGCGACGCCTACGGGGCGGCCGAGCGGCGCGCCGCCGAGGACGGCGACGAGGTCGCCTACCGCACCGAGCGCATCGCCCGCAGCGTCTGCAGCGCCGTCGCCGAGTACGCGTTCCGCACCGCGGAGCGCCTGCACGGGCGGGTCTACGGCGGACCGAAGTGGACGGTGAGCCCCCTCTACGAGGGCATGCTGAAGGAGGAGACGGACGCGGCCGCGGAGCGCCATCCGGAGGTCGCCTACGCGCCCGTCCTGATCGACGCGGCCTATGCGGGCCTCATCTCGGGCTCGGCGGACGCCCCGCTCGTGATCCCGGCGCTGAACCGCGACGGCGACTGCCTCTCCGATCTCGTCCTGCCGATGTTCGGCTCGATCGCCGGCGCCGAGTCGGTCCTGCTCGCGCTCGACGCGGACGGCGAGCCGCGCGTCGCGATGGCAGAGGCGCCTCACGGCACGGCGCCCGCGCTCGCGGGCAGGGACATCGCCAACCCGATGGCGATGATCCTCGCCGGCGCGGCGGTGCTCCACTACGCGGCCGAGCTCGGGCACGAGCGCGCCGACACCGCGGCGCGCGCGATCTACGAATCCGTGCTCGAGGCCACGGCCACCGGCATTCGCACCATCGACCTCGGTGGCCAGGCCTCCTCGAGCGAGTTCACGAGCGAGGTCGTCACCCGCGTTCGCACGAAGATCGACGTCTGGTCCACGATCGGATCGGGCGCCTGAGCCGGGTCCCGTGGCCGCTGCAAGCGGGCTTGCAGCCGGCCTCCGCGCCGTCCGAGGGCGGCCGTAGCCTTGCGAACGCATGTTCCCAAGCCTCCGACACCGGGTGGAAGCGGCGCTCGACGCGGTCGTCGAGTTCTCCACGCTCGGCGAGTACCGCCTCGGCCCCGACCTGAGGCCGGCCCCGTCGCGGCTCGTCCTGGCGGTCGACGCCCCTGCGGCCGGGCTCGTCCTGGCGGCCGAGCCTCCCGCGCCGGTCCCGCTTCCCGCTCGGCGCCTCGGCGCCCGCCAGGCCGCGCCTCAGAGGAGCGCGCGCCGAGCGAGCTCGTGCCTGAACCAGTCGATCGGCTCGCTGTTCTTGCCCTCCGTCGAGCCATCGAGCTCGACGAAGCGCAGGAACAGCGCCGGGTCGGGGATGCGCGCGAACAACCTCTCCAGCGCGGGCTCGAGCGGCACGCCGTGGTGGCGGCGGCGCCAGATCGAGTAAGGGCGGTCGTGCAGCTCGATGGTCGCAAGGAGGCGCTCGTCTCGGGTGTAGCGCTCGGCGAGCCGCCGCGCGCGCATCGCGTGGTGGTTCTCGCCACGGCGAGGCAGCCATTCGTGGACCGCGACCTTGCGCGAGTCGTGGACGATGGCGACGAAGCGCAGCTCACTTCGCTGCGTGCTGCCCTCCTCCCAGGCGTCGATCGTCCGAAGCAGGTGGCTCACGTGCGCACCCACCGGCCCCTCCGGATGTCCGGCACGGGGCCGCCCCCACGCCAGCCCCTCGACGAGCTCCGGGTCATGCGCAACGGCGCGCTCGAGCTCCGTCTCGGGCCTGAAGCCCGGCACGAGCGCCTCGGCGGTCGTGCGCCGAGCCTCCACGGTCGTGCGCCGGTCCCCCACGGTCATGCGCCGAGCCTCCACGGCCGCTCCGCCGTCAGCTGACTCGCTCGGCGACCCAGCCGCCGTCCCGTCGGGCGAGCACCACCTGAAGCTCCCCCGCGGGCCCCGCGGCCACGAAGTGGGCGCGGTCCTCCTCGACACCCGGCCTGTCGTCCACGAGCACGAGATCGAGCCGCTCGAGCGTGAACGCCGGGCGCTCGTCCCCGACGGCCACTCGCGCGGCCCGTTCGAGGGCCTCTCGGTCCCATCCCCTGTCGGCCGCCCGCGCCTCCTCGAGCGCATGGTCGGCCGCTGCGATGCGCTCGTCGATCGTGCCGGCCTGCCGTCTCGTCCGACGCCGAACCGCCAGGAGGCCGCCCACGAACACGATCGCGACTATCGCCGCCACGACGATCACGACGATCTCCACCGGATGCATGGCGCCTCAGTCTAGGGCGCTTCCATCCCGCTCCGCGACCGGGCGCGGGGCGCCCGGCCGCTCCCAGCGGGCCACGCGCCGGCAGCCCGCCGCGTGCACGGGCCGCTCGGAACGGCTCGCGCCGGCGCCCCACTCGAGGTGAGGGCGCTACGCGTACGTCGAAGAAGACCGGCGGCGACCTACTCTCCCAGGGCTGCGTAGCCCAAGTACCATCGGCGCTGAGGGGCTTAACTTCTCTGTTCGGAATGGGAAGAGGTGTATCCCCCTCGCCATCGCCACCGAAGTGGTGCGAGACCGGGCCCCGCCGGTACCTTGAGAACTGCACAGTGGCCAGGCGCCTAGCGACGCCGCGACGCGAATCAGCGAAAGAACATCCGTCAAGCCCTCGAAGCATTAGTACCGATCTGCTGAGCGCATTGCTGCGCTTGCACATCCGGCCTATCACCTGGTGGTCTTCCAGGGCTCTTACTCCCTCGAGGGGATGGGAGAGCTCATCTCGAGGTCGGCTTCCCGCTTAGATGCTTTCAGCGGTTATCCGGTCCGGACGTAGCTAACCAGCGGTGCCCCTGGCGG
>JBLNDU010000273.1:0-3762 GCA_050261935.1 Nocardioidaceae bacterium
TGCGAGAGGGTGTGGTTTCCGATCGCGTTTCCGTCGGCGAGCTCGCGGCGCAGCAGCGCGGCGTGCCCCACCAGCTCCCGGCCGACCACGAAGAACGTGGCCCTGACGCGCAGGCGCTTCAGCGTGCGCAGGAAGCCCGGCGTGTCCGGGCCGGGGCCGTCGTCGAAGGCGAGCGCGATCCTCCGCCGATGCGTTCCGCCGTGCGTGCGGTACCAGGGGCGTGAGGCCGCGCAGCCGATCGGACGGGGCCGGTGGAGGACGAGGGGCGCGCCACCACGCGCCGGCCAGTTGCTGAGGCATCCCGGCCGGGGCGCCGCGCACTCGTCGCTCCACGTGCTCGTCACGCGCCAGCGCCGGCGACCCGGGCGGAGGCGTGGCTGCTCCCAGCCGAAGCGCACGACGTGGACGGCGCCCAGACGATCGGTGACGTCGGCCCCGCGCACGACGACGGAGCGACGGCCGGGGCGTACGAGCATCAGCCGCGCCGTCCGCCGCGGTCCTGACGCGAGGCACAGCGTCGTCGAGCTCGCGGCGCCGCCGCGGCGCCAGAGCGACAGGCACAGCGACCGCCCCGGCCGTCGCCCGAGCGCCGCCACGCGCCAGGGCCGGCGCGTGCGCACGCGCAGCACGAGCTCGAAGCCGTCCTGGCGCAGGCGGGCGCCCTCGAGCGCGAGCGGGCTGCCGGTCGGCGTCGCGGCGCTCGCGGGGAGGGGCAGCGTCGCCGCGACGAGCACGGGCAGCGCGGCGAGACCGGAGAGGCGCAGCATGGGAAGGGTCCTCGATTCGGCCGGCGGCCGTGGGCCGTCGGCCGGCGGGTGACCCTACACCCGAAGACGGTCAGGCCGGGGCGCGCGCCATGGCGATGCCGACCGGAGCTCGAGTCGGCGAGCGCGCGCCCGGGCGAGGCCGCAACGAGGACCGCGAGCTCATCCCGGTACGGCTACCCGAACCCCCACCGGCGGGGAGCCTCCACTGACACGGGCCCGGGCGAGGCGAAGTCTGTGGCCATGAATTCGATGAGTTCTCGGACTCCGCCCCGTCTCAGGTGCATCGGTCCTTCCCGAGCACCACTAGGAGCCAGATGACGACGCACTCACGCCTCGCGATCGAGGCCAGCGGCCTCGCCAAGTCGTTCGGCGAGACGCGTGCCGTCTGCGGCGTCGACCTGGCCGTCCGCAGGGGGTCCGTGTACGGCGTGCTCGGCCCGAACGGCGCCGGCAAGACCACCACGATCCGCATGCTGGCCACGCTGCTGCGCCCGGACGCCGGGTCGGCGCGCGTGCTCGGCCACGACATCGTGCACGAGGCGGACGCGGTCCGCGCGCGGATGAGCCTGACCGGTCAGCTGGCCTCGGTCGACGAGGACCTCACGGGGCGCGAGAACCTCATCCTCATCGGGCGGCTGCTCGGCCTGAAGCGCCAGGAGGCCAAGCGGAGGGCCGACGAGCTGCTCGAGGCGTTCGACGTCGCCGAGGCGGCCGGCCGGCTCGTCAAGCACTACTCGGGCGGGATGCGCCGCCGGCTCGACATCGCCGCGAGCATCGTGGTGCTCCCGGAGCTGATGTTCCTCGACGAGCCCACCACGGGGCTCGACCCGCGCTCGCGCAACCAGGTCTGGGACATCGTCCGCGCGCTGGTCGCGGAGGGCACGACGATCCTCCTCTGCACCCAGTACCTCGACGAGGCCGACCGGCTGGCGGACGGGATCGCGGTGATCGACCACGGCACCGTGATCGCCGAGGGCACGCCCGCGCAGCTCAAGGCGTCCGTCGGCGGCGGGTCGCTGCACATCCGGCTGCTCGATCCCGAGCGTCGCCCCGACGCGGAGCGCGCCCTCGCGGCGGAGCTCGGCACGGTCCACCTCGAGCCCGACCCGGCCGCCCTGTCGGCCCCGTGCGCCGACGTCAACCGCGCGGCGGAGGCGGTGGCCGAGCTGACCCGGGCCGGCCTGAGCGTGGCGGGCTTCTCGCTCGGCCAGCCGAGCCTCGACGAGGTATTCATGGCGCTCACCGGCCATCCGGCCGATGGGGAGGAGCCGGAGGAGACGGTGGCCATCGAGGAGAGGGAGGCAGCATGAGGGAGGCGTCCACGACGAGAGCTCACGCGCCGACCGGCGCCGACGAGGCGGCGCTTCGCAGGGCGCTCGCCGCGACCGCCCGGCCCGCGCGCCCATCGCGGCTGTCGACCGCGCTGACCTTCGGCTGGCGCGGGATGCTGAAGGTCAAGCACGTGCCCGAGCAGCTCATCGACGTGACGATCACGCCGGTGATGTTCGTGCTCCTGTTCACCTACCTGTTCGGCGGCGAGATCTCGGGATCGACGGACGAGTACCGGGACTACATCCTGCCCGGCGTGCTCGTCGTCGGGGTGCTGTTCACGACGGTCTACTCGGGGGTCGCGCTCAACACCGACCTGACCAAGGGCGTGGTCGACCGCTTCCGCTCGCTGCCGATCTGGCGCCCGGCGCCGCTGCTCGGAGCGCTGCTCGGCGACAGCGTGCGCTACCTGGTCGGGTCGATCGTGATCGTCCTGCTCGGGCTGCTGCTCGGCTTCCGGCCCGAGGCGGGCGTGGGCGGCGTGCTCGCGGCGATCGGCCTGGTCGTCCTGTTCTCCTTCGGCCTCTCCTGGGTCTTCACCGCGATGGGGCTGGTGCTCCGATCGCCGAGCGCGGTGATGAACGCGGGCTTCATGGGCATCTTCCCGCTCACCTTCCTGAGCAACGTCTACGTCGATCCGAAGACGCTGCCGGCCGGCCTCGAGGCGTTCGTCGACGCCAACCCGATCTCGCACCTGGTGAGCGCCTCGCGCGGGCTGATGGCGGGCTCGGTGGACGGCTCCGACATAGCGATCGTGCTGGCCACGGCGGCGGCCCTGACCGCCGTGTTCATGCCGCTCACCACGCGCCTGTACCGGAGCAGAGGATGAGCTCCCCCGCTCGTCGCCACGCTGGACGGCGTCCGTGAGCGAGCGGCTGCGGGCCGTCGTCGACCGGCTCGACGTCCAGCCCGACGACCGGGTGCTCGAGCTCGGCTGCGGCCACGGGGTCGCGGCCACGCTGGTCTGCGAGCGACTGGACGGCGGCCGGCTGACGGCGATCGACCGCTCGGCCAAGATGATCGACGCCGCGATGCGCCGCAACGCACCCCACGTCGCCGGCGGCAGGGCCGAGTTCCTCGTGGCGACCCTCGAGGACCTGGACCTCCGCGACCGGCGCTTCGACAAGATCTTCGCCGTCCGCGTCGGCCTCTTCCACCGCGATCCGGAGCGGGCGCACGGGCTCGCCGAGCGGTGGCTCGCTCCGGGCGGAAAGGTGCTCGCCTTCTTCGATTCGCCCTCGCGCGCGCCCCTCGACGCGCGCGGGTGACGAGGCGGGCGGCTCTCCTGCCGGTCGGCCCCGTTCGTCACTCCGCGCCGCTCGTCCGGGGGTCTACCGCCCCGCGCGGAGCGCGTAGATGCCCGCCAGGCCGGCGTGCTCGCCGTAGGGCGCGAAGAAGGCGCGCACCTCGTCCTCGCCCGCGTTGCGGCCGAGCCGCTCGAGCCGGCCGACCAGCTTCATGTAGTTGAGGTCGCCGGCGGGCAGCTGGTCGTCGCGGCCCTGGCCCTCGAAGGCGAGCTTCTCGAGCGTCCAGGCGCCCACGCCGGGGATCGCGCGGAGCCTGCGCCAGGCCGGCTCGTGCCGGCCCAGGTCGGCGCGGCCCGAGTCCACCTCGCGCGCCGCCCGCACGAGCGCGAGCGCGCGTCCCGCCGAGAGGCCGCAGGCCT
>JBLNDU010000274.1:0-6939 GCA_050261935.1 Nocardioidaceae bacterium
ACGAGCGCCGCAGCCGCCGCCGCGGCCAGGCGGCGCCCCCGGACGCCGCGCACCGCTCCCCGTGGCGAGCGCGTGGTCGCCGGCTCGGTCAGCTGACCTGGTAGGTGCCGCGGATCACTCCGCGGGCGAGCGTGTGGAAGGTGAGATTGAAGCCCACGAACGCCGGCGACGACTCCTCCGTGACGCCCTCGAGCGTGTCGACGTCGAGCGCGTGAACGGCGAACACGTAGCGGTGCGGGCGGTCGCCCTGGGGCGGCGCCGGGCCGCCGTAGCCGACCGTGCCGAAGTCGTTGCGCACCTCGACCACGCCCGCCGGCAGGTCGGCGCCGCGCGGGAGCTCCGTGACCGACGCCGGCAGGTTGACGAGCGCCCAGTGCCAGAAGCCGCTGTGGGTCGGGGCGTCCGGGTCGAAGACCGTGATGGCGAAGCTCTTGGTCTCGTCGGGGAAGCCCGACCAGCGCAGGTGCGGCGTGACGTTCTCGCCGCCGACGCTCGCGTGCGCGTGCCGATCGTGGCAGGGTTGGCCGTCCTGCAGGTCGTCGCTCTCGAGCGTGAACGACGGGACCTCTGGCAGGTGCTCGTAGGGATCCGGAGCGACCGGGCGGTCGAGCTTGGGCATCGCCACCTCCTCGATTGGGGTTCGCGGGAGCCTACAAGCGGCGCTGGCGCGTCGCGTCGAGCTCGCGGGCCAGCTCGACGCCCACCGCCACGCCGACGAGCATCCCGATGCGCGTCTCCTCGGCGAGCAGCGTCCTGATCCGAAGCTCGCGATCGGCGGGATCATCCGCTGCCGCCGCCGCCACCACCTCGGCCCCATGCGCGGCCTCGAACCAGCCGCCCTCGTCGAGGGCGTGCGCGAGAACGCGCTGCAGCTGCGGGGCGAGCTCGGCTAGCCGGCGCTCCGCGCCCCGAAAGCGCTCCGGGTCCGAGAGCGCGCGCACGGCGGCCTCGAGCTGCTCGTCGCTGAGCACCGGGGCCATACTAGGGCGGTGTCCGCGCTCAGGCTGACGGAGCTGTCGCACGGCGCGGGCTGCGCCTGCAAGCTCCCGGCGGCCGAGCTGCACGCGCTGGTGGGCGACCTGCCGCGCGCCGACGACGTCGACCTCGTCGTGGGCGTCGAGACGGCCGACGACGCGGCGGTCTACCGCCTCTCGGACGAGCTGGCGCTGGTCACCACGGCCGACTTCTTCACCCCGATCGTCGACGAGCCGCGCGACTTCGGCCGCATCGCGGCGGCCAACGCGCTGTCCGATGTCTACGCGATGGGCGGCACGCCGCTCACCGCCCTCCACCTCGTCGCCTGGTCGCTCGAGGCGCTCGGCCGCGAGCCGCTGCGCGAGGTGCTGGCCGGCGCCGCCGAGGTGGCGCGCGAGGCCGGCGTGGCCGTGGTCGGCGGCCACTCGATCGACGACCGCGAGCCGAAGTTCGGGCTCGCCGTGACGGGCGTCGTGCATCCGGACCGCGTGCTGCGCAACTCCACAGCGCGCCCGGGCGACGAGCTGTGGCTGACGAAGTCCGTGGGCGGCGGTGTGATCTCCACGGCGCTGAAGCGCGGGATCTCCGCCGACGGCGCCGCCGCGGCGGCCCTCGCGGTGATGACGGAGCTCAACCGCGCCGCGGCTGCGGCCGCCGCCGCGGCCGGCGCGAGCGCGGTGACGGACGTGACGGGCTACGGCCTGCTCGGCCACCTCCGTGAGCTGGCGCAGGCGAGCGGCGTGGCCGTCGAGGTGGAGGCCGAGACGGTGCCCGCGATCGGCGGTGCGCTCGAGTTGCTGCGCCTGCCGGAGCCGCCGCTCGCGGGCGGCACGCGGCGAAACCGCGCCTGGGTCGAGGAGGTCGTGGACTGGGCGCCCGACGTGGCCGAGGAGCGACGCTGGCTGCTCTGCGACGCGATGACCTCGGGCGGGCTGCTGGTGGCGGCGCGGCCCGGCTCGGGCGCGCCGGGCACGCGCATCGGCCGGCTCACGGACGGGCCGGCCGGGCGGATCGCGGTCGTGTAGCTGCCTCAGCGTCACTCTCGGCGATCACGGGCGCCAGGCGTCCGGTCCAGTCGACAGGTGCCGAGCCGGCGCTGGGCTGACCCCTAAACCGCCCGGCGCGTTCGTCCGAAGAACTCACTGGTAGCTCGTTCGCCCAACTGGAAGGAGCGGACTTGAACGGACCTCCTAATACGCTCGTCAAGGTGGACTTCGGAGGCGGCCGCCTGGTTGCCATGGAGGCTCGCAACGTCAGCCCGGAGCAGCCGGTCGGGATCCGGGACGTCTTGTCGTTCGAAGGTGTCGCCGAGTCGATCCAAGCGGTCGCAGAGCGTGTGACCGCCGCGCTCGAGCAGGCGAAGCCGGATAAGGCGGCGGTGGAGTTCGGCGTGGACGTGGGCGTGGAGTCTGGAGCGCTCACCGGGCTGATCGCGAAAGGCACCGGCAGCGCCACCCTCAAGGTGACCCTCGAATGGGAGAGGGCGGGTGCCTGAGCTCTTGATCCATGACGACGGATCCGGCGGCGTCAGCGACCTGGAGCTCAGGATCTGCACCGTTCGCGTCGACGTCCACGGCACGCCCAAAGGGAGCGGCTTCTTCATCGCGCCCGGCCACGTGGTGACCTGCGCTCACGTGGTCGCGTCGGGTGAGGAGCTCGGCCCGTTGGACCCGGAAGCGATCGGTGTCTCGGACGTAGAGGACCTCACGTACAAGGTCGAGGGCGTCCCGAGCTTCTGGCACGACGAGGACCTCGCCGTGTTGAGGGTGTCGCCCGCATACAGGCACCCGTGCGTCCTGGCCATCCGAGGCTTGCGCCTGTTCGACCGCTTCATCACCTTCGCCTATCCGGAGGAGCACCGCGAGGGGCTCGCGCGCACGCTGATGTCGGAGGGAACGACCGGCGACGGGCGGCTCCAGGCGTTCGCGAAGGGGCAGGTGCAGCCGGGCATGAGCGGGGCGCCTGTGCTCAACGTGCGCACGGGCGGAGTCTGCGGAGTCCTATGCCGTACCCGTGACCAGACCGCTGACCTCGGCGGGTACGCGATCCCGATCGAGCGGCTCTTTCTCAGGAGCCCGACGCTCGAGAGACAGAACACGAAGTACCACGAAGCCTACCCGGAGTGGTTCGACCTCCTCCCACCGGAGCAGAAGAGCGTGCTACTGGATGCCCGGCCCGGCGCGTCCCGAGCGAGCGGCTTCACCACGCTGTTCGTGATAAGCGTAGGCCGCGAGGAGAACGACTGGGCCGTAAGTGCGGAGCTGTACCCGGGCGGCCCGCTAGAGACAGAGGAGGCCGACCTCAACTCCGTCCGAGAGAAGGTGGCGCGCCTCTTCCGCGACTGGGCTTCGCGCGGCCGCGCGGATCCGAGCGAGGTTGCCCCGGGGCGTTTCGATCCCGGAGAGGAGGTCCGCCTGCTCGGCGGCATCCTGTTCAGCGCCGCGCTCCCCGCGGCAATCGGAAGGCGGTTCGAGACCCTCCTTCCGGAGGGGGACGAGCGCGTCCTGCTTGCACTCCACTTCAAGCGCGGCCTGCAGCCGGCGATAGTCGAGATGCCGTGGGAGTATCTCTACCTGCCTCGCCCCGGAGTCGAATCGGACGTCCAGATCGCGCGCGCGGAGAAGCTCGCCTTCGTCCGCGTGCTGTCTCCTGAGCCGCGCGAGCCCGAGGAGCCGACCCAGCGGCGTCTGTCGGTTCTCATGGTCGGCGTCTCTCCACCCGCAGCGGCCGGAGACGAGCCATCCGAGCGCGTGCTCGCCGCGGCGCCATCCACCGATCAGAGCCTGCCGAACCTGACCATCGAGCGGCTCAGCATGCCGACGGCGGAGCAGTTGGAGCAGAAGGTGGCGGCCGGCGCCTACGACATCGTGCACTACGTCGGCTTCGGGGAGTTCAGGGCCGGGGCGGATCAGCTTGCCCTCGTCCGCATGCCGGGCTACCAGTACCTCGACGCTGAGCAGTTCGCAGCACGCCTGGAGCACCGCCGTCCCCGCGTCGTGGTTCTCCAGCAGGTGGAGGCACCGAAGGAGAGCTTCTTTCCGAATGGCCCGCAGGCGGTCCCGGCCGACCTGTCCATGTTCGCCTGGGGCCTGCTGCCGCTCGGCGTCGAGGCTGTCGTGGCCTACCAGTTCCCCCTCCCGCCCCAGATGAGCATCAGCTTCAATCGGCAGCTGTATGCGCAGCTCGCCGCCGGCGACTGCTTCGAGATGGCAGTGCAGAAGGCCCGCTCGACCCTGTGGAACAGCGGCGAGGGAATGCACGCGTACCTGTCGCCCGCCGCTTTCGTGGCGAGGCCGGGCGAGCTGAGGCTGACCGCAACGCCTCCCGACTCGGCGCCGCTCAGCCGCGTGGGGGTGATGGCCGCGCATGCCTGAGATCTCCGCCCGGGAGCGGCTCGACGCCCTCGGCGGCGCTGGCGAGCGCTGCCGCTCCGCCTTCGAGGCGGTGGAGCGCGAGCGCGCCGAGCTTCGCCGTCTGCTGGACGATCGGCTCGCCTCGGCGTCCTCCACGGCGGCGCACGACCGCGCCCGGGTGGCGCTTCGCGAGGTGGCCCGCGCCGGCCGGCGCGCCCTGGATGGAATTCAGTCGTTCGTCGAGCACGTGGACCTGTTGCGCGACGAGTGGGTGGCGGAGCACCGCTACTCCGACGAGGGGCTCGCCGGTCTGCGTGACGAGCTCAGCGCGGCGATCGAGGCTGACCCGCTTGAGGGCGCCCGCTCGTGGCTGCTGGCGTTGCTGGACGCCGCGGACGACGGCGAGGAGACCGGAGCCTCTGCCATCGCCACGGCCGAGCTGCCGTGGCCCGAGGCGTTCGTGCGCGGCGCGCAACGGATCGGGGAAGCGTTCGCGCACTGGCGAGAGGGAGGCCCGGCTCCGGAGCTCGCGCCGCTTGAAGAGCTGGCCTCAGGCCAGCTAGACGGGTGGAAGGCCGTGAGTACGCCGTACCTCGACAGCCGGACGCACAGATTCGCCGCCTGGACCGCGCTGCGGGCCCACGGAGACGTCGAGACCGCTCGCCGGCACATGGACGAGGCCGTCAGGCTCTACCCGTACGCCGGTCGCATGCACGCCGAGCGAGCCGCTCTTCAGCTTTTCGTCGGCGACTTCGACCGCGCGACCACGGACGCCCAGCACGCGATAGAGAGGGAGCCGCAGGAACCCTTCGGCTATCTGGCGCTCGGCATCAGCGCGGAGCTCACCGGCAAGTTCGCCAGCGCCGACGAGCTCTACCGGCGCGGACTCAAGCGTATGCCGACCTCTGCGATCGCGCGGATCGACGAGCGCTCCGCGCTTGTCGATCCGCCCGGCCGGCTCCTGATGGCAGCGGCGGCCAGGCTGCTCGAGGCGGGCCGGCCGGCGACCGCGCTGGAGCTCGCGGACCAGGCCCTACTGAGCGGCGTGCGCGGCCCGGACGCGCATCCTGAGGTGGACGTCCACGTCATCCGCAGGCGGGCGCTCGAGCGGCTACCGGACCATCCGCCCGCCGAAGCGGCGGAGGCGGCGATGCAGGCGGGCCGGCTCTGCATCTGGAACGGGGACATCGACTGCGCGATAGAGGAGCTCGGCCGGGCGGTCGAGCTCGACGCCGGCGAGCAGTCCGGCTGGCTCCTGGCGGACGCGCTGCTCACGAAGAGCTATCCACTCGGTGCGACGGCGCCGGACCAGGAAGTGGTCGAGCGCGCCAGATCGACGTGGGACTCGTGGGCGGACAAGGTCGGCCTGCCGAGAGGGCCGACCTCCTGGGCCTACGTGAGCCGCGCCATCCTGGCCGACCTCGAGTCGCAGCGGCCCGGAGCGGGCCGGCGGGAGGGGCTGTTCGAGGCGCTGCTGTACGTCGAGAAGGCAGTCATCCTGAACCACACAGACGCTCAGCGCTGGGGGTACGTTGCGCAGTACCTCCGCTACCTCGGTCTTGAGCTGCTCGCGTTCGAGGCGGTGGAGGCCGGCTACCGCCTCTCATCGGCAGATCGGCAGGTGCTGGCTGAGCGGCTGCCGCTGCTCGCCAACGCCCGCCGCTTCGACGACGCCGAGAAGGCAGCCGAGGAGCTCGTGGCGATGTATGGCGAGGATCCTTGGGTCAGCGCGGTGCGGGCGTGGCTGGCGCTCCATCACCA
This sequence comes from Nocardioidaceae bacterium, assembly GCA_050261935.1. Lineage (GTDB taxonomy): Bacteria > Actinomycetota > Thermoleophilia > Solirubrobacterales > Thermoleophilaceae > JBLNDU01. The sequence goes on from JBLNDU010000274.1 coordinate 6,090, forward strand.
CCACGACTGGGAAGCGGCGCTCAAGCTGCTCGAGCTGCCGATCCGCGAGGGAAACGATCAGGCCTGGTGCCGCGAGATGCAGGCGCTCGCGTACCTCGGCCTCGGCCGTCCCGACGAGGCACGCGACTCGTACCGGAGGCTGCTCGAGGCGCTGCCGGTGGATGGGAACACGAAGTGCCGGCTGGCCCTAGCCGCTCTCGTGCTCGGCGACCGCGATGGCGCCCGACGCTGGCTCGCGGACGCACAAGAAGATCCCACGACCCCGAGAACGAGCTACGTCATGACATCCGCGCTCGAGGCCCTCGCGGGCGACGACTTGGAAGGCTCCGCACGCAGACTCGAAGAGGCCATTCGGCGGGCGACCAGCCCAGTAGAGGTCGACGACCTGATGTTCGAGGCGATGCTCACGGTGGGCGCCCTTCAGCGGGACGCCGACTGGATCGTGAGGGCCCGGCGTGCGCTGGCGGACGCCACGGAGGACATTGCGGCACGGCGGAGAGCCGAGCTCGAGGACGACCCTCCAACCGCGGACTCGGAGCTTAGGCAGGCGCTCGCCGAGGCCGGCGCCGCGCCATCCGCGGCGCGCACCGCGCTGCTCGCCGTTGCGGCGAGACGGGACGCGGTAGCCGGCCGCCTCGACCAGGCACGGGAGCGCTACGGCGCGCTGCGCGGCTCACGCTTCGAGCCCGAGGCGGGCCTTGCGCTCGACGGGCTCGCCGGCCAGCGGCACGCGGTCGACTACAGCACGGCTCGCTGACGTCGTCGGGCATCCCGGAAACCTCCGGGCACAGCTCGCTCGAACGATGCTTCGAGCGCAACGACTCGGCGACACCCTCGGGCGCGGTCCGCT
>JBLNDU010000275.1:0-7292 GCA_050261935.1 Nocardioidaceae bacterium
GAGGGGCTTGAGCTTCATCTAGCGAACCTCCGTACGTCGGTGCGATGTCCGTTACTCGGCACTCCCATGGGGAGAGTGCTGCGCTTGGCACTCTACCAACGAGAGTGCCAAGCCGGGAGGCTTCGGCCCGAACCCGGCTGGCCGGTCCCGCTGGCCGGCCCCGGGTCTCAGTTCTGGGGCGGCGCGCCCGGTCGCATCCGCTCCGCGATCTCGGTGGAGCGATCCGATATCTGCGAGAAGCGCACGACCGTGACGGTGTCGTCGAGGCTCACACCGCGGCCGTAGATCTGCTCGAGGAAGTGCACCATGTCCTCGAGTCGGCGGAACTCCGGATTGTCGTGCTCGATGTCGCGCGGCGACAGCTCGTCGACGCGCTTGACCTCGACCGAGTCGATCACGGCGTCGAAGATCCGCTCGCGCGGCGAGTGCTGGAAGCCCACCGTGATCATCACGAGCTCGCCCTTGTGGTACTTGCGGCTCTTGTCGCCGAGCCGGATCGTGGCCGTCTTGCGGCCCCGCTTGAGCTGGTCGGCGAACACCGGCGAGTAGAAGTTGAGCACGTACATCGACCGCGGCAGCCTAGCGGCCGGCGCCGAGCTCGGCGATCGCCGCCTCCGCCATCTCGCGCTCGCCGCGGTAGGTGAGCAGGCGCGGCGCGTCCTCTAGCGGCACCCACTCGGCCAGCTCCACCTCGTCGTCGTGGTCGCGCAGGCTGCCGGCGCGGTAGCGGAACAGAAAGAAGCTCACGAGCTTCAGCACGCGCTCGCCCCGGCGCACGTACCAGTACCGCACGTCCCCGAGCTTGCCGAGGAGCCGCGCATCGACGCCCGTCTCCTCGCGCACCTCGCGGGCGGCGGCCTCGGGCGGGCTCTCGCCGTCGACCGGGTGGCCCTTCGGCAGCGCCCAGACGCCGGCGCGCGGCTGGACCAGGGCCGCGAACGGGCGCCCGCGGAAGCTCCGCACCACCACGCCGCCGGCGGAGAACTCGCGCTTCACCCGTCCTCCACGAGCGGCACGAAGCGCACCGCCGCCACCGCCTCGCGCTCCTCGCCGCGGTAGCGGACGAGCTGCTCGCCAGCCGGGCCGTGCACCGGGCAGACGAGCGGCGCCCCCGGGGCGAGCTGGTCGAACAGCGCCGGCGGCGGCTCGCCCTCGGCGGCGGCCGTCACCGAGATGCCGCCGAACGGCGCGCGGTCCGGCGCCCCGCGCGTGCCGTCGCCCTCGCGCACCTCGACGTTGCCGTAGCCGAGCTCGGCGAGCGTCGCCCGCGCGCGCACCACGAGGCTGTGGTGGCGCTCGATCGTCACCACCTCGCGCGCGAGCTGCGCGAGCACCGCCGCCGCGTAGCCCGACCCGGTGCCGACCTCGAGCACGCGCTCGCCCCCGTCGAGCTCGAGCAGCTCGGCCATGCGCGCGACGATCCACGGCTGCGAGATCGTCTGACCCTCGCCGATCCTGAGCGCCCCGTCGCGATAGGCGTCGCGCCGCATGTCCTCGGGCACGAAGAGCTCGCGCGGCACGCTCTCCATGGCGGCGAGCACACGCTCGTCGCAGATGCCGCGCCGGCGCAGCTGGCGCTCGACCATCCGCGCGCGCCGCCGCGCCCACGGGTCCTCAGTGGATGTAGTTCCGGAGCCTGGCGGGGTCATGCACCGTCAGCTTCCCGCGCCCGAGCGTCACGACGCCCGCACGCTCGAGGGTGGCGAGAAAGCGGCTCGCGCTCTCGCGCGAGGTCCCGGCCAGGCCGGCGATCTCGGCCTGGGTGGCGCGGATCAGCACGTCTCGGTCGCCCGCGCCCTCGGCCTGGCGCGCGGCGGACTGGGCGAGCAGCGCGCTGGCCACGCGGCCGGCGACGGTCTGGAACGACTGCTGGGAGAGCCGCTCGTTGGTGCGCCGGACGCGCTCGGCGATCGACGCCAGGAGGGTGAGCGCGATCTCCGGGTTCGTGCGGATCAGCCGCTGCAGGTCACCCGCGAGCAGCGCCACCGCGGTCGTGTCCTCGATCGCCTGGGCGGTGGCCGAGCGCGCCTCGGCGCCGAACATCGCGAGCTCGCCGAACAGCGCCCCGGCGCGCAGCTCGGCCAGCGCGATCGTGCGCCCGTCGCCGTGCTGGCGGGTCAGCAGCACGGCACCCGACCTGACGAGGTAGCAGGTGTCTCCCGGGTCGCCCTCGTGGAACACGACCTCGCCCTTGCGCCAGCTACGCGGCACGGCCACGCGCGCCACGTCGCGCAGCTCACGCTCGCCCAGGTCGCCGAACACCTCGGTGCGAGCCAGCAGCCGCACCGTCTCCTCCCCGGTCGGCATAGCTGGGATCATCACACAGCGATGGCGGTCGCCCGCCGCGAGCTGAGCGTCGACGACGTCGAGGACGCCGCCCGCATGATCGCGGGCAGCGTGCGCGAGACGCCGCTCCTGGGCGCCGGCGAGCTGTCGCGCCGCGCCGGCGCCCGCGTGCTGCTGAAGGCGGAGAACCTGCAGGTCACCGGCTCGTTCAAGCCGCGCGGCGCGCTCAACGCCCTGGCGCGCCTGCCGCGCGAGCTGCTGACGGCCGGCGTCGTGGCGGCGAGCGCCGGCAACCACGCGCAGGCGCTCGCCTACGCCGCGTCGCGCCGCGGGGCCCGGTCGACGCTCGTGATGCCCGCCGGCGCGCCGCTCGCGAAGATGGCCGCGGTGCGCCGCTACGGCGGCGAGGTGCGCCTCGTCGAGGGCTCCTACGACGAGTGCGGCGAGGAGGCGCGCCGGCTCGCGCGCGAGGAGGGGCTGACGCTCGTGCACGGCTTCGACGACCCGCACGTGGTGGCGGGCCAGGGCACGGTCGGGCTCGAGCTGGCGCGCCGTGCGCCGCAGGCGCGACTCGTGCTCGTGCCGCTCGGTGGCGGCGGCCTGGCGAGCGGCGTTGCCATCGCGGTCAAGTCGCTGCTCGAGGGCGTGCGGGTCGTCGGCGTGCAGGCCGAGGCGTGCGCGCCCTACCCCGCCTCGCTGGCGGCCCACCGCCCGATCGGCGCGCGCTCTGCGCACACGATCTGCGACGGCATCGCGATCAAGCGGCCGGGGGACTTCACGCTGCCGATCGTCGAGCGCTGGCTCGACGACGTGGTGACCGTCGGCGAGGACGACGCCGCCCAGGCGATGGTCCTGCTGCTCGAGCGCTCGAAGCTGGTGGTGGAGGGCGCGGGCGCGGTCGGCGTCGCGGCGCTGATGCAGGGGCGCGTCGAGCCGCCGGCCGAGGGCGACGTGTGCGTCGTGCTCTCGGGCGGCAACGTCGACGCCTCGCTCCTGTCCGAGTGCATCCGGCTCGGCGAGACGGCGGCCGGCCGGCGGATCGTGCTGGCCACCGTCGTGCCCGACCGGCCCGGGGCGCTGGCCCGCCTGCTCCGGGTGGTCGCGGATCGGGGCGCGAACGTGCTCGACGTGGAGCATCTGCGCGACGGCATCGAGGTCCACGTCCGCGAGACGGCGATCAAGCTGGTGCTCCAGACGCGCGGCCCCGAGCACTCGAACGAGATCGTCGGGGCCGTTCGGGGCGAGGGCTTCGAGGTGCGCGTCGAGCACGAGGCGCTGCGCGCCTGATCGGCCCTCCGCGTCGGCCGCTCTAGCTGCGCGTGATCGCGCTGAGCGGGACGGTCGAGGCGCTGCCGCGCCGCAGCCAGAGCACGCGCGCCGTGCCCGCCCTCGCGTCGACGGCCTGCACCCGACCGAGCTCGCCTGTGCTCTTCTTGCGCACGTGGCCGGGCGGCAGCGGCGTTCGGCTTCGGATCGGCTCGCGTCGCGGCCGCCGCTTCGGAGCGGGGCTGGGGGCTGCGGGCGATCGGCGCGGAGGCGGATCCGGCTTCGGCTCGGGGCCGGGCAGCGCCTTGTCGAGCGGGACCACCTGCGCGCCCGTGCCCTTCGTCGAGGTGTCCAGCACCCAGGTTCGCGCCATCTCCACCGAGACTAGAGACCGCTCAGCGGAGCGCCTCGAAGAGGCGCGGATCGTTTGTGATCACGCCGTCCACGCCGAGCCGCTCCAGCTCCGCAAGGCGCCGCGGGTCGTCGACCGTCCAGACGTACAGCTCGCCGCCCGCCGCCCGGACGGCGCGGGCGAGCCGCTCGCTCACGAGCAGCCAGTGCGCCATCACGGCCTCGCAGCGTCCCTCGGCGAGCGCGCGCGCCGCCTGGGCCGGCAGCCGCGCGCGCAGCAGGCGCGCCAGCCCGCGGGCGGGCACCGCGAGCGGCCCGCGCGTGTAGTCCCGTCGCACGCGCGGCACCGACCAGCCGCGCCGCAGGCCGGGGGCGAGGCGGCCGAGCTCCGCCAGGCTGTCGGTGTACTGGGTCGAGACGAGCGAGCGGGCGCCGAGCCCGCGCTCGAGCAGGCCGTCCACCACCTCGCCCTCGTAGCCCGGCAGCTTCAGGTCCACGTCGAGCTCGACGCCCGCGTAGGCGTCGCCCGCGAAGTGGTCGAGCCCTTCTGCGAGCGAGAGCGGCTCGCGCTCGGAGGCGTCCTCCAGATCGTGGGCCAGCACGATGCGCCCGTCGCGCAGGCGAAGCACGTCGAACTCGATCATGTCGACGTCGTGCTCGAGCGCCGCCTCGAAGCTCTCGATCGTGTTGCCCGGCGCCACGTGGTGGGCGCCCTTGTGCCCCACCCGCTTCAGGCCGCTGCGCCTCAGCTCCGGTGCGCGTCCGCCGCCGCTCAGCTCTGACACGCCGGGCACCAGTAGGTCGTGCGGTTGTCGTCGCCCTGGCCGCGCGCGCGGATGCGGCCGCCGCAGCGCCGGCACGGCATTCCCGCGCGGCCGTACACGAGCGGCTCGCGCGTGCCGCCGCCGCGCTCGACCGAGTCGCGCATGAGCGGCCGCACCGCCTCCACGATCGCCATCGCCTCGGCTTCGCTCAGCCTGGCGAGCGGTCGCCAGGGGTCGACCCCCGCGAGGTGGCAGGCCTCGGCCTTCCAGAGGTTGCCGATCCCCGCGAGGTTGCGCTGGTCGAGCAGCGCGTCCCCGACGCCGCGGGTCGGGTCGTCCTCGCGCAGCCGGCGAAGGAACCGCCGTCGGTCGAAGCTCTCATCGAGCACGTCCGGCCCGAGCGCCGCTATCCGCCCGTCGAAGCGCGAGCGCGAGTCGGTCATCAGCTCGAGCACCGGCCCGTCGAACTGGACCACCTCGTGCTCGCGCGTGCGGATCACGAGCCAGGCGCGCCGCGGCGAGCGGCCCCAGCGGCGCCCGCGCTCGTAGACGCCCCACCAGCCGCCCATGCGCAGGTGCGAGTGCAGCGTCAGGTCGCCCTCGAACCGGACGAACAGGTGCTTGCCACGGGCGTCCACCGCGCGCACCGCCCGTCCGGCGAGCCGCTCGGGCCAGCGGTCGTAGCGGTGACGCGGGTGCGGCGTCTCGACCGCGAGAAGCTCACGGCCGACGAGCGCCGCGCCCACGCGCCGCGCCGCGTTGCGGATCGTGTCGCCCTCGGGCATCCCGATCGAGGTTACGGGTCTCGGGCGGGCAAGCGGTGAAGCTCGCGTGACCGAGGAGCAGCGCGGCCGCGGGTCGCGGGCGTTCGCGCGGTCAGCCGCGCAGGAGCGCGCAGACGGCGGTCGCCTGAGCCTGACGCAGGTGGGTGAGCAGCTCTCCGGTCAGAGCGGGGATGTTGAACGAGGAGGTGACGGCGCGCCGGCCGTCGCGCGTGGCGGCGGCCCACTGCACGTAGCCCGGGAAGCTGCCCGTGTGCCCGTAGACCGTGCCGCAGCGCGAGCGGTAGCGGAAGATGCCGAGCCCGGCGGCGTTCGCCCCGGGCCCGGGCGGGCTCGAGTTGCCACCGCGCACGAAGCGGAGCTGAAGCCGCTGCAGGCGCGCCGGCACGAGCCGCCCCGACAGGTAGGCGCGGATGAACCTGCCCAGGTCGAACGGCGTCGAGACGATCGCGCCCGACGCCCACGCCCCGGACGGGCTGAGGAGGGTGCTGACGTCCTCCGGAGGTTGCCCCGGGGCCGTTGAGTAGCCGTGGATGAAAGGCCGCGGCAGCGGCGGACGGCTCGGGAAGCTCGTTCGCCGGAGCCCGAGCGGGCGGAAGATCAGGCCGCGCAGCAGCCTGGCGTAGGGCGCCCGCGTCACGCGCTGCGCGATCAGGCCGAGGACGATGTTGTCGGTGTTCGAGTACTCGTAGCGCGAGCCCGGCCTGAAGGCGAGCGGATCGCTCCGGACCCACGAGATGACCCGCCCCGGCGAGACGTATCCGCTCGGGTCGGTCCGGAACTGCATGCGAAAGCCGTTCGACTGCGTGTAGTCCGGCAGCCCGCTCGTGTGGCCCAGCATCTGGCGCACCGTCACGGCGGCCCACGCTCGCGGCAGGCCGGGCAGGCGCTTCCCGATCGTGTCGGCCAGCCGCAGCCGGCCGCACGCGACGAGCCGGAGCACGACCGCGGCGTTGAACGCCTTGGCCACGCTCGCGATCCGCATGTGGTCGGTCGCGCGCGGCCTGCGGCCCGAGCGGACGTCGGCGACGCCGGCGCGCAGGACGGCCGTGCGCCGGCCGCTTCGCAGCGTGACGATCGCCCCGGGCGGTCCGCCCGGCGTTGCCACGAGCGCGTGGAGCTGGCGCTGCAACTGAGCGCGCGGGGACGGCGGGGCAGCCGCGGCGGAAGTGACGGCCGGCGCCAGCGAGACGAGCGCCAGCAAGGCGGTTGCCCCCAACCGCCGCGGTCGCTGCAGGGACGCGCCTCGCCGCATCGCGAGCCGACCCTATCGCGGGGCGAGCGGGCGGCGCGCCGCCAGGCGGAGCGGCCGCCAGCGACGATGCCGGGGCTGGGCCGCGAGGCCTTGGTCGCCCGTCACTGGCGCCACTCCCGCAGCCCGCCGGGGTAGGGCAACGCGACCGCGAGCGCGCGGCAGCCGGCGGCGAAGGCGGCGAGCAGCAGCACGAGCTCGAGCGCGCCGTGGGCGTGCGCCGACGCGAAGCCGAGCAGCGCGGCGACGGCGAGCCACAGCACCACGGTCCAGTTCGGCTCCCAGGCGCGACGCTCCCGAACCGGCTCTGGCGGCGGCGGACGGTCCCCGATCAGCATCAACATCGCGTTCCGGGCGCATGATGGCGGCTGCGGGGCCGGCTGTCAGCGGTCAGGCGCTCAGCGTCAGCCGCCTCGGGCCCTGGCGGAAGCCGAGCTCCACGAGCAGCTCGGCGACGGATGAGCCGACGACCGGCTCCCCGTCGAAGCGCTCGACGGCGAGCCGCGGGACGCGGCCGCGCCGGACCGCGTCGGCGAGCGCCTCGAGCGCGGCGCGCAGCCAGCCGGCGTCGGGCTCGGCGGGGTCGCGCAG
>JBLNDU010000276.1:0-2530 GCA_050261935.1 Nocardioidaceae bacterium
TGTCGGATACGGTGATTGCGCGTCGGATCTGGCGTTCTGCGGGTCGTTGTGTTCCGTTCCCGATCTCGTCTTGTCCGATCACGACTTTATGGTGTTGGGCTGTGGGTTCAGCGAAGCGCACCAGTTCTGGTAGTCGGACGCAGCGGCGGCGGCAGCGCGCGGCGTTCTTTACGGCGCCGAGCGATGTCGCGCAGCGCCGCTATGAGGCGCTGCGCGCGTACTTCGTCGAGGACGCGCCGGCCACCGTGGTTGCTGAGCGCTTCGGGTACGCGCCCTCGACGGTCGTGGCGATGGTCCGTGACTTCACGGCGGATGCGGGCGAGTTCTTCATCGAGCGGCGTCCGGGGCCGCGGGTCGCGCCGGCCAAGCAGGCGGCCCGCGAGGAGGTGCTGAGACTGCGTGCGGCCGGGCATTCGGTGACCGAGATCGCCCAAGCGCTGACCGCGAGCGAGACGCCGCTGAACCGCACCGGGGTCTGGGAGCTGCTGGCCGCGGAGGGCCACGAGCGGCTGGGGCCGCGCGCGCCCGAGCAGCGTGGCGCACCGACGCGCGATGATCCGCCGCGCACGCGCGTGCTGCGCTGGCCCGAACAGCCGGTCTCGCTGCCCAGCGACTTCGCCGGCGTGATGCTGTTGCTGCCGGCGCTGGTTGCGCTGGATCTGCCCGGCGCCGTCGCCGGCGCGCGGCTGCCGGGCACGCGTGAGGTGCCGGCGCTGTCCTCGGTGCTCTCGCTGCTGGCGCTCAAGGCGATCGGCCGGCGCCGCGTCAGCCACGTCGACGACGTCTGCACAGACCCTGCGCTGGCGGCGTTCGCGGGCCTGGAGTCGCTGCCGAAGGCGAGCTCGCTGGGCAGCTACAGCTACCGCCTCAAGCGCGCCGACGACGAGGCGCTGCTCGCCGCGCTCGCGCGCGCGATGACCAAGACCGGCCAGAGCACCGGCGCCGACTTTGACCTGGACTTCCACGCGATCATGCACTTCGGCGACGACGTCGCACTGGAGACTCACTACGTCCCGCGGCGCTCGCAGCGCACCGAATCGGTGCTGAGCTTCTTCGCGCACGACGGCACCACGCGCAACCTTGTCTACGCCAACGCCGCCTGCACCAAGGCCGACCAAGCAGGCGAGGTGATCGCGTTCGCGCGCCACTGGCAGCAGGCGACCGGCAGCCCGCCCGAGCTGCTCGTGTTCGACTCCAAGGTCACCACCGGCACCGGCCTCGCCGAACTGGAGGCCGCCGACCTGCGCTTCATCACCCTGCGCGCGCGCAACGCCAAGCTCTCCGCCCAGCTGGAGGCGCTGCCCGACAGCGCATGGACGCCGATCACGCTCGAGCGCCGCGGCCCCTACTCAAAGCCCCAGGTCCACGAGCACGACGTCACCGTCCGCGGCTGCACGACCCCACTGCGCCAGATCGCCGTCCGCGGCCTCGGCCACGAGCACCCCACGCTGATCCTCACCAACGACCGCGACAGCCCGCCCAAGAAGATCGTCGCCCGCTACGCCCAGCGGATGCGCATCGAACAACGCCTCGCCGAATCGATCCGCAGCTTCCACCTCGACGCGCTCAGCTCCGCAGTCGCGCTCAACGTCGACCTCGACAGCACCCTGACCGTCTGGGCCGCCGCCACCTACGACCACCTGCGCCAGCGCCTCCCCGGCTACCACGACGCCACCCCCGACACGATCTGGCGGCGCTTCATCAGCACCAGCGGACAGATCACGATCACACCCGCCGACATCACCTGCCGACTCAACAGCCGCACCTACAGCCCCGTCATGCGCAGCGCCAACCTCCCCGACACCGAGATCCCATGGTGGAACGGACGCCCGCTACGCCTCCAATTCGCCTGACCACACGCCGCACCAACCAGGTACCAAATCGCTGTTTGGGAATCCGAGTTAGAGGCGGGGCGCCGCTTCGCCGATCATGAGCTGCCGCGCACATCGTGGGACGTACGCAGGTTCCTGTGGGCGCCGAAGCTGGGATGCAAGGGCATCCCTCGAACGCTACAACGAGCTCGAGCAACGCGCCGCGTAGCGCAGCGCGCCATCGCTACCCGTCGCCCGTAGCCAGCGGACGGGCGATGAACAGCGTCAGATCACTCCAGTCGGACTCTGCGGGCCGCGCGTCGAGCTCGCGTAAGAGCGCATCGAGGATCGCGCCGAACTCGCCGTGGTCGATGCCGACGATAATTCCCAGCCCGGCGTGTGCCCGGCCCGCCTCCGCCCAGCGCCTGGCGATCACGGTGAAGTCCTTGACATCGAAGGTGATCATCAGCCTCCCGTCGGCGGCGGCGAGCTCGAGCAGCTGCTCGTCCTCCAAGCCGTCGAGCTCGCGCTCCTCGTCGGCGGCGCGCATGTCATGCCCGCGCTCGCGCAACACGCGGGCGATCCGCGGCCCGGAGATGTGCGCGTCGAGGAACAGCCGCACGCGCTCTACGCGCCGGCGTCGCTGACCGCGATGAACGGATGCTCATCGCGCAACTGCTCCAGCGAGCGGCGATTGGCGGCGATCGCGGCGTCGACCT
>JBLNDU010000277.1:0-3996 GCA_050261935.1 Nocardioidaceae bacterium
CCTCCCGCAGCGTTCCCTCCGTGTCGCGCGCCAGCGCGGGCGACACCTCAAGCGACACGAAGCCGTCGTGCCCACGCGCCTCCTCCCAGACGGGTCACAGCACGTCAGCGGCGAGCTGCACGTCCTTGATCGCGAGGCGCTCGAAGATCTGGCGCGCGTCGAGGCCCTCCGCCGACAGCTCGCGGAGGTCCTCGTCGTAGTCCTCCGACCCGAGGATGGCCTTCTCGAAGATCGCCGGGTTCGAGGTAAGCCCGCGCAGCGAGCGCTCCACGACGAGCCGGCCGAGCTCGCCGCCCGTGATGAGGGAGCGCTGGATCTGGTCGAGCCAGACGCTCGTGCCCGCCCGCGTGAGCGCCGCGAGCCGCTCGTTGACCTCTGCGCTGACGCTCATCGCCCCTCCTTCGTCACCCGCTCACCCGCTCACCCGCTCGCAGCCGCGACGCGCTCGACGACCGCCCGGCCGGTCGCGACGATCCGCTCCGTCGTGAGCCCGAAGTGCTCGTAGACGTCCTTCCAGGGCCCCGACTCACCGAAGGTCTCCATGCCGATGAACGCGCCGTCCGGGCCGATCCAGCGGTCCCAGCCGAACGGGCTGGCCGCCTCGATCGCAACGCGCGCGCCGCACGCCGGCGGGAGCACCTCGTTGCGGTAGGCCTGCTCGGCGTGCGCGAACGTGTCCATGCAGGGCATGGAGACGACGCGCGTGGCCACCCCGCCCCCGTCGAGCTCGGCCGCCGCCTCGAGCGCGAGCGGGACCTCGGACCCGGTGGCGATCAGCAGGAGGTCGGGCTCCCCGTTCGCGGCCTCCCTCAGAACGTAGGCGCCGCGCTCGATCGCGTCGTCGGGGACCAGCTCGGGGTCGAGCACGGGTAGGTCCTGCCGCGAGAGCGCGAAGGCCGTGGGCGCCTCCGTCTGGCGCAGCGCGAAGCGCCACGCGAGCGCGGTCTCGTTGGCGTCGGCGGGGCGCACCACGTTGAGGCGCGGCATCGCGCGCAGCCCGGCGAGCTGCTCGATCGGCTGGTGCGTCGGCCCGTCCTCGCCGAGCCCGATCGAGTCGTGCGTGTAGACCCAGATCGAGGGCAGCTTCTGGAGCGCCGAGAGCCGCACCGCGCCGCGCATGTAGTCGGAGAAGATCAGGAACGTGCTGCCGAAGCCACGGAAGCCGTGCAGGGTCAGGCCGTTCACGATCGCGCCCATGCCGTGCTCGCGCACGCCGAAGCGCAGGTTGCGCCCCTCGTAGGAGCCGCGCTCGACGTCGCCGGCCCGCTCGATGTCGGTGTTGGTGGAGGGCGCGAGGTCGGCGGCTCCGCCGACGAGGTGGGGCAGGCGGGCGGCCGCCCACTGGATCGACTTGCCGGACGCCTTGCGGGTGGCCATCTGCGCGCCCGCCTCGAAGCGCGGCGGGTCGGCGTCGAAGCCGTCCGGCATGCGGCCGCTCAGCATGTCCTCGAAGTCCCGCGCCCGGTCGGGCTGCGCCTCGCGGTAGGCCGCGAAGCGCTCGTCCCAGTCGCGCTCGAGCTCGCGCCCGCGCTCGCAGCAGCGGCGGAAGTGCGCCAGCGCCGCGTCGGGCACGAGGAAGTGCGCGTCCGGGTCCCAGCCGTAGCGCTCCTTCGTCTCCCGCACCGCCTCCTCGCCGAGCGGGGAGCCGTGCGCCTTGTAGGAGTCCTGCAGCGGGCTGCCGAACCCGATGTGCGAGCGCACGATGACCAGCGAGGGCCGGTCGGCGACCGCCATCGCCGCGCGGGCGGCGCTCTCGAGCGTGTCGAGCCCGAGGTCATCCCCGACGTCCTGCACGTGCCAGCCGTATGCCTCGTAGCGGGCGCCGACGTCCTCGCTCATCGTCGCGCTGACCGGGCCGGCGAGCTGGATCCGGTTCGCGTCGTAGAACGCGATCAGGCTGCCGAGCCCGAGGTGGCCGGCGAGCGACGAGCTCTCGGCGGTCACGCCCTCCTGAATGTCGCCGTCGCTCGCGATCGTGAAGGTGTGGTGACCGACGATCTCGTGCCCCGGCACGTTGAAGCGCGCCGCGAGCATCCGCTCGGCGAGCGCCAGGCCGACCGCCATGGAGATTCCCTGCCCGAGCGGTCCGGTGGTGGCCTCGATGCCGGGCGTGTACTTGCGCTCGGGGTGCCCGGCGGTGGGCGAGCCGACCTTCCGGAAGCGCTTGATGTCGTCGAGCGTGAGCGGGTAGCCCGTGAGGTACAGCATCGAGTAGAGCAGCATCGAGGCGTGGCCCGCCGACAGGACGAACCGATCGCGGTCGGCCCAGTCCGGGTTCGCGGGGTTGTGGCGCATCACGCGCGTGAAGAGCACGTAGGCGAGCGGCGCGAGCCCCATCGGCGCGCCCGGGTGGCCCGAGTTGGCGGCCTGGACCGCGTCCATCGAGAGCGTGCGGATCGTGTTCACGCACAGCTCGTCGATCGTCGTCGTCCCTTCCGGCGCGGCGGTGCTCATCTCACCCCCTCGGGTGGCCCTGGGCGGTCGTTCGGTCCCAAGTATCCCGCCGCGCCGCTCAGCGCGCCGAGGCGCCGAGCTCCCGCGCGGCGAGCAGTCCGGCCCCGATTACCCCCGCGTCGGCGCCTCCACGCGCCAGGCTCACCGTCGTGCGCTGCCACAGCTTCGGCAGCGCGCGCGCAGATGCCTCACCCAGCGCCCTGTCGAGGAACACGGCGGCGGCGCGCGACAGGCCGCCGCCGAGCACGAACTCGGTCGGCTGGAAGATGTTCACGTAGGAGGCGATGCCCACCCCGAGCGCGCTCGCGAAGCGATCGATCAGGCGCAGCGCGTGGCGGTCGCCCTCCTGCGCGAGCCGCACGACCTCGGGCGCCGAGACCATGCCCACGCGCTCGTACACGCGGCCGAGCTCCGTCTCCGGGAGGTCGCGGCCGAACTCGGTGGCGTCGCGCTCGAGCGCGGTGCCGCTGCAGTAGGCCTCGAGGCAGCCCGTGTTCGGGCAGTTGCCCACGCAGGCGGGCCCGTTCGGATCGATCGACATGTGACCGAGCTCCGCGCCCATCCCGTCGGCGCCTCGGAGGACCCGGCCGTCCACGATGGCGCCGCCGCCGACGCCGGTGCCGAGCGTGAGCATCACGAGGTGGCGCGCGGGGCCGTCGTCCACCAGTTGGGCCTCCGCCAGCGCGGCGCAGTTGGCGTCGTTGTCGACGAACACGGGGCAGCCCAGCCGGTCGGTCAGCTCCTCGCGCAGCCGCACCCCCTCGAGCGGGATGTTCACGCTCGACATCACCCGCCCGCTCGCGAACTCGATCTGGCTCGGCACGCCGACGCCGATCGCAGCCGGCGCGCCGACCTTGCGCGTCACCTGCCGTACGCCGTGCTCGAGGCCGTCGAGCAGAGCGTCGCTGCTCGCGAGCACCGTCGGGTGCTCCACGACGCCGTGCGCGGCGGCGCCGTCGACCGCGCCGACGGCGATCTTCGTGCCGCCGACGTCGACGCCGAGTACGAGCGGGTCCGGGTCCAAGGCGGCGCCCATTCTGTTTGGCGGGCCCCGGCGGCGCAAGTCGCGCCCGCCGCGCGCGGCGCTCCACGGGCGGCGTGGGCACAAGGGCCGCGCGCGCGTTACTGTCCCGGCATGGCGGCGACCGGCAAGCGGTCGAACGGCGGCGCCGGGGCGATGAGGGCGGGGCTCGACCTCGGCGGTACGAAGGTGCTGGCGGCGGTCGTCGACGGCCGCAACCGGCTGCGCGGGGAGGCCAAGCGGGCCACGCCCTCGGACGGCGGCCCGGCGAGCGTCGTGACGGCTCTGGCGGAGGCGCTGCGCGAGGCCGCGGAGGCTGCCGGCACGAGCCCCGATGCGCTGACGGGCGTGGGTGTCGGCTCCCCGGGGGCGGTCGACGCGCGCGCCGGCGTCGTGGCCGACGCGTCCAACCTGCCCGGCTTCTCGGAGCGGCCGGTGCCGCTCGCCGAGGCGCTGCAGCAGGAGGTGGGCGCGCCCGTGCGGCTCGGCAACGATGTGGACGTCGGGGTCCGGGGGGCGCC
>JBLNDU010000278.1:0-6824 GCA_050261935.1 Nocardioidaceae bacterium
TTACGCACGGGAGCGAGTCGGGTGTCGACCACTTGGTCGCCCGGCAATAGTCCCGGCGTATTCGTGAGCTCGAGGTACAGGGCGTCCTGGGTGACAGAACCGAACGGTCCCGGCATGTACCCAGGGCCTGATCGTGAGCCTAACGGTCTTGGGTCTAACTCGAAGAGATCGGGATCACCCGTGAACGGCACCACTAGAACCGACGCTCGCGTCGATCCATGGTCCTCGATGTAGGCCTCGTTCTCGAGCAGCACCAGCGGCTCCACCACGAGGCGCTCGACCAGTTGGATAGCCCTGTCCTCACTGAACGCCAGGATCTCCTCGTCGGAGAACAAGTCAGCGGCGCTTGGCAAGTGACTGAGCCACTCTCGCCGCGTGTCCTCGAGCGAATGCGCCCGAAACAGTTCGCTGGGGATGGGATGACGTGCGAGATGCATCGACGCGCCGTTGGAGCTTCGTCCGGCGCCGATCGCCTCCGATCGTCGCCCCGAGTCGCGATCTAGCTCGCGCCGCCCGCGCGGCGCCCCGTTTTGCGTGTTGCTTGTCATGGGCCGCACCTTTCCGTCCCTCATTGGATTCGCACGCCAGCGCTATGCCGAGCGGGCGATCAGGCGTCATGGGGCGAAGGTGCCGCGAGCCGGCGGGCGACGTCCGTAGAAGTAGATGCACGGGCCCCGCGGTCGCATCCAGTGGCCCCCGCTCCCCGCCTCGTAGCGCTTTCGCGCCGTCGGTGGCTTTCGGGCTTGGGCTGAGGGTGCTAGCCGTAGGGCCAGCTCACTTCCTGACGGTACTCCGATCGAGGCGCCTGTGTGAGCGGGCCCGGGAACTTAATAAACCCGGGCACCACCCGCTCGTGGTCGTGGGGCGCGCGGTTCTACGCGCTGGTGAGCTCGCGCTGTGCGGCCTTCAGGATGCCGGCGCGGTTCTTGTGCGCGCGTTCGTAGGAGCGGACTGCGCTGACGCGATCGTTGTCGCCCTCGGACAGCACGGCGGTGACCTCGGCGGCGGTCAGCTCGTCATAGCCGGGCCATGGCTCGTTGCCGCGCAGCGCGCGGATGCGGCTCAGGATCGTGCTGCGGTCCTGGTGTTTGCGTTCGTAGGCGTCGATCTTGGCGAGGTCGATCTGCGAGAGCTGGGGCAGCTTGGCGACGATCTCCTCGACGGTCAGGCTGTCGTAGCGGGCGATCGCGAGGTCCTGCTAGGATGCCAGCGCGCCCTTGAGCTCGCCCTCGACCTGCGCGACGCCGGGCACCTTGCGCGCCTGGCGCGCGGTCCGCTTGGCGCTCGCGGTCGTCGTGCGCGTCGTCTCGCGGGCAGTCTAGCCGGCCGCTTTGAGTGCGTCGGCGGCGCCCGTGGTGGTGGCGTCGTAGGACGGCTCGCCGTGCACGTCGGCGAGCACGACGGCGTCGGTGAGCTTCGGCAGCTCGCGCACGACGCGCTCGAGCATCTTCTCCTCGTCGGCGCGGATCGACGCGGCGAGCGCGGCGGTCTCGTCGTCGCCGACGCGCTGCGCGAGGCGCTCGATCGCCGTGTAGGTCGCGATCTCCAGCGCTTCTGACGCGCACGCGTCCTTGGCGTTCTTGAGCACCTTCTCCTCGCCGCCGCTGCCGCGGAGCAGGTCCCACGGCGTCTTGCAGAGCGCGAGCGTCTGCGCGACGACCGTTCCGACCGCCCCGACGCCGGCCTGCAGCACGTTGGCGCCGCCACCGAGCTGCTCGATCCGGTCCTGGACGCGCTCGGCGTGACGGCGCGTCTGGCGCAGGTGCTGTTCGAGCGCGTCGCGGTAGCTGCCGCGCGGGGTGATCGCGATCTGCGACTGCAGCACGCGCACAAGACGCATCTCGGTCGCGTGCGCCTCGTTGAGATACTGAACCACCTTCTGGTCGGACTGGCTCATGCCGCCGGCCTCCATTTTCGTCGGATACAGACAACTGCGGGCTCGCGCCGGAATCGCTGGCCGCGCGAACGTTGCGGCGGCCACTGGGCGAACCCTACTTAGAGCTAACTACCCACGACCGACCACGAGCATGCGCCGCCTGCGCGATAGTTCGGCCAACGATCCGCGGCGAAGCGACGCGCCGCGGCACCACCGCGGCTCAAGCAGCCTTCACCCAAAGGACTGTCGCGCGGTTTGATGTCTGAAAGCCCTGGGTACGGTTACTGGCAGGACGCGCTTGGCGTTTGACCGCGCGTCCTCTTGTTGCTGAACGCCTCGCCTGTTGAACGGCGCGCTGGTTGAGGATCTGGGCGTCGCTGTTGTTGAGGCCCGGGTGACGTCGGCGGCGGGCGGGGGCGTCTGGGCGGCGGGGCGTCAGGCTGGGGGGCTTGTGAACGTGTAGAGCCCTCCCGTCGAGCATTGATGGTGTCGCGGCGGGAGGGCTCGTGGATGCCCGGAGGGACACCCGTTGCTGATCGTAGAGGCGGACGAGGTCGTGGTCGAGCGTGATCTCGTCGGGGGGCTGTTGGCGTGCCCGGCCTGCGGCGGCGTGCTGGCGCGGTGGGGGTTCGCGCGGGAGCGGGTGCTGCGCTGCCGGGAGAGGGATGTGGTTTTGCGTCCGCGGCGGGCGAAGTGTCGGGCGTGTGCGGGCACGCACGTGCTGCTGGGCGATCGTGGGTTGCTGCGCCGTCAGGACGAGGTGGCGGTGATCGGCGCGGCGTTGGTGGCGATGGTCGCCGGGCGCGGGCATCGGTGGGTCGCGGCGGATGCTGGTGTGCCGGCGTCGACGGTGCGCGGGTGGCGTCGCGCGTTCGTGGCGGGGGCGGAGGCGATCCGGTCGCATTTCACGCGCTGTGCGCACGCGTTGGATGCGCAGCTGGGCGCGATCTGCGCGGCGGGCGGCTTGGCCGCCGACGCGTTGGAGGCGGTCGCGGTGGCGGCGCGGGCGTTCGTGTTGCGGTTCGGGTCGCGGCCGGTGTGGTCGGTGGTCAGCGTGCTGTGCGGCGGCCGGCTGTTGTGCCACACGAGTCTGCGCCTGTTCGGCGCCGAGATGTTCGGGCAGGGTGCGCGCCCTTGGTGATCGAGCGCGAAGAGGGGGTTGCTGTGGCTGTGGATGAGGGCCGTCGCCGCGATGTCGGGCTGTTCCGGTACTCCGTGATCCGCGCTGCCGGCGACGCCGGGTTGTCGAGGGCCGAGCGCGGCGCGCTGGTCCGCGCGCTTGCGGAGGTCGAGCACGTCGGCGCGGACGGGCAGCGGATGCTGATCGGCCGCTCGACGCTTGATAAGTGGATCGCGGCGTGGCGCGCCGGCGGCTTTGACGCGCTGATGCCGCGTGAGCGGGTCGTGGTGCCGCGCACGGCGGCCGAGGTGCTGGCGCTGGCCGTCGCGCTGAAGCGTGAGCTGCCGGCCAGGACGGCCGCGCAGGTGCGGCAGATCATGCTCGCGGCGGGGCGCTCGGCGCCGTCGGCGCGCACGATCCAGCGCCACTACGCCAGGCTGGGCCTGAACACGCGGCCGGACGGCAGCCCTGCGCGCGCCTATGGGCGCTTTGAGGCCTCGCGCCCCGGGGAGTTGTGGACCGGTGACGCCCTGCACGGGCCCGTCATTGCTGGGCGCAAGGCGTTCCTGCTGGCGTTCATCGATGACTACAGCCGCGCGCTGGTCGGCTACCGCTGGGGTCACGCGGAGGACGTGCTGCGCCTGGAGGCCGCGCTGCGCGCGGGACTGGCGTCGCGTGGCGTGCCGGACGCGATCCTCGTCGACCGCGGCTCTGCTTTTGTCTCCTCGCAGCTGGCGCGGGCGTGCGCGGTGCTGGGGATCCGGCTGATCCACGCATCGCCGCGGGCGGCGACCACGAAGGGCAAGATCGAACGCTTCTTTCGGAGCGTCCGCGGAGCGTTCCTGGTCGAGCTTCAGGCGCGCCCGCCCGCGGACCTGGCGGCGCTGAACCGGCTGTTCAGCGCGTGGGTGGAGGTCGTCTACCACCGCCGCGTCCACGGTGAGACCAAGACGACGCCGCTTCAGCGCCTCGGTGAGGGCGCCCGGGTGCTGCCGTCGCCGGCGCTGCTGCGCGAAGCCTTCATGTGGAGCCAGAAGCGGACGGTCACCAAGACCGCGACCGTCTCCCTGCACGGCAACCAGTACGAGGTCGACGCGGCGCTGGTCGGGCAGGGCTGCGAGCTGATCTTCGACCCGTTCGACCTCGAGCGCATCGAGGTCCGCTTCCAGGGCCGCCCGATCGGCCGGGCGGTCCCGGTCAGGGTCACCCGCCGCACGCACCCCCAAGCGCGGTCTGACGCCAAGCCGCCGCCGGCGAGCACGGGGATCGACTACCTCGGCCTGGTCGCCCGCCAGCATGACGCCGAGCTGTCCGGCCGCCCGATCGACTACGCCGCCCTCGGCGAGCCGACCGACGACGAGGACGCCGTGTCCGACGACGGCGGGCCCGACGACCGCGGCGACGACGGTGCCGACCGGGAAGGCGCGCGATGAGCATCGACCGGCTGCGTTCGCATTTCGGCTTTGGCAGGATGCCGTTCGGCAAGGACCTCGCTCCCGGAATGCTGCACGCCCACCGCGCGCACGCCGAGGCCGTCGCGCGGATCGGCTGGTGCATCAGCGAGCAGCAGGTCGGCGTGATCACCGGCGAGTGCGGTGCCGGCAAGACCGTCGCCGCCCGCGCCGCCGTCAGCGCGCTGGACGCATCACGGCACACCGTCCTCTACCTCGGCACCCCCGGCGTCGGGCTGCGCGGCATCTACGCGACGATCGTCACCGGCCTCGGCGGCCGGCCGCGGTTTCACTGCGCCGCGCTGATCCCCCAGGCCCAAGAGCTGCTCGCCGCCGAGACCGCCGAGCGCGGCAAGCAGGTCCTGCTCGTCTGCGATGAGGCGCACCTGCTGGACGCCGACTGCCTGGAGGGCATCCGCTGCCTGAGCAACGCCTCGATGGACCGCACGGCCCCGTTCTGCCTGCTGCTGCTCGGCCAGCCCGCCCTGCGCCGCAAGTTGCGGCTGGGCGCGTTCGCCGCGCTGGACCAGCGCGTCGGGCTACGCTACGCGATCGCCGGTCTCGATCAGGCCGAGACGGCAAGCTACATCGCTCACCATCTCGCGCTCGCCGGACGCTCGGACACGATGTTCAGCGACGACGCGATCGCGCTCATCCACCAGGTCAGCCGCGGCCTCCCACGGCAGGTCAACAACCTCGCCGTCGCGTCGCTGACCGCGTGCTTCGCCGCGAGCAAGAAGATCGTCGATGAGTCCGCCGCCCGCCAGGCCGTCACCGAGGTCAGCGCCGAATGAGCCGGCGCGCCGCCTCGCTGTTCGACACCGAGGCGCCCGATCCGGCGGACCTGACGCTCCCGGCGCCTGCGGGATGGCCGCAGCCGCCCGACGCGGGCGCCCACCACGGCCTCGCCGGCGAGCTCGTGGCGGCATTGGCGCCGCACACCGAAGCCGACCCGGTCGCGATCCTCGGCCAGCTGCTGGCCGCCTTCGGCGCCGCCACCGGCCGCGGCGCCTGGTTCTGCGTCGAGGCCACGCGCCACCACCCCAACGAGTTTCTCGTCCTGGTCGGCGACAGCGCCAAAGCCCGCAAGGGCAGCAGCTGGGACCACGTCGCGCGGCTGCTGGCGCGCGCCGACTCGACGATCGCTGCGCGCATCCTGACCGGCCTCTCCAGCGGCGAGGGCCTCATCTGGGCCGTCCGCGACAGCGCCGGCAACGACCCCGGCCCAACCGACCGGCGGCTGCTGATCGTCGAGCCCGAGTTCGCCTCGGTGCTCAAGCAGACCATGCGCGACATCAACACGCTCTCCCCGGTCTTGCGCTCCGCCTGGGACGGGCGCCCGCTTCAGCTGCTCACGCGCACCGCCCCCGCACGCTCAAGCGCCGCGCACATCGCCGTGATCGGCCACATCACGCACGTCGAGCTGGCCCACCACACCACCACCGTCGAGCTCGCCAACGGCTTCCTGAACCGCTTCCTGCTCCTGGCCTGCCGCCGCGTCCGGCTACTCCCAGAGGGCGGCGACCCCGACCCGCTGGCCGCCACCGACCTGCCCGACCGACTGGCCCGCAACCTGACCGCCGCCCAGCACGCCGGCCAGCTGCGCTTCGACGAACACGCCCGCCAACTCTGGCGCGACGCCTACGCCCGCCTCTCCCAGCCAGCGCCCGGCCTCACCGGCGCGATCAGCGCACGCGCCGAAGCGCACGTCATCCGCCTCGCGCTCATCTACGCGCTCATCGACGGCGACCGCCAGATCGCGCCCGCCCACCTACAAGCCGCGCTCGCGCTCCAAAGCTACGCCGCGCGCAGCGCCGCCTGGGCACTGGACCACAGCAGCGGCGACCCACTGGCCGAACAGATCCACGCCGCCCTGACCGCCGCCCACCCCGACGGGCTGACCCGCAACCAGCTCCACGACCTCCTGCACCGCAACCGCCCCGCCACAGAACTCCAGCACGCGCTCCACGCGCTCGCCGCCGCCGGCAGAGCCACCAGCCGGCAGATCCAGACCGCCGGCCGGCCCGCCCAGCTGTGGACCGCCGCCCCCGCCGCGCCGTCAACGACCCGGCACGGCCCGCAGTCCGAGCAGGTCGCGCGCAGCACGACCTGACCCGCCCATCAGCGAAGCGCAGCGGCCCCGTCAAGGACGGCCCGACAGGGCCGAGCGCAGCGAGCCGCGCAGCGGCGTCCTCGACGGGACGCGAAGCGGAGCTACCCGCACCCCGACACGCTTTCCTCGTTACCTCGTCCCCCACCCCGATCCTCACCAACACCGACACCGCCATCCTCAACGAACGCGTCGCTCAACACCAAGCTCTTGGGTAATCCATACACCGCGCTCCTGGTACGACTCTCGCGGGCATGTCGAGGCTGC
>JBLNDU010000279.1:0-5336 GCA_050261935.1 Nocardioidaceae bacterium
CCACGCGCCGTGCAGCGCATGTCCATCCACTCGTAGCGGCTCTCGAGCACGAGGCAGCGCCAGACGAGCCCGATCGCCCTGGTGCGCTCGGCCTTGCGTCGCCATTCGCTGTCGCTCCTAGCCCTGATCCGGCGCGTGGCGCCGAAGACCTGACGCGCGGTGCGGCACGACGCGACGCAGGTCGTGGAGCCTGCGCGGCCGCCCGCTTCGGCGCCGATCAGCCCGTCCTCTCGACCTCGAACCGGAACCCGGCCGCCCGGAGGCGCTCGACGAGCGCATCGCCCATCGCGACCGCCGGGGTCAGGACGCCGGCGCGCGGGGGCAGCCGATGGCGGTCGAGAGCGAGGCAGAGAGCGCTCTCGCCGAGCATCGCCGCGGTCGCCGCGTAGCCCGGGTCGCCCTCGCCGGCGACTCGGCACACGTAGCGCGCGCCGCCCGACGTCGTCGTGTGGATCTCCATGCGGAACAGGCCCGCGGCGCGCGCCGCCTCGTCGGGCCCCTCGCCGGGAGCGGGAAGCAGCCGGTCGAGCAGGAGGCGGCCGGGAGGAAGGCGGAGGCCTGCGACGAGCGCGGCGAGCGCCGCCGTCGCCGCGGCCGCCTTCAGCGGAGCGAGGCGGCCCGAGCCGAAGCCCGTGACCTCCCGGTAGCGGAAGCCGCGCCCGTAGGCGAACCCGAGCAGCGCGTTGCTGCGGCGCACCACGCGCGTGTTGATCGACGCCATGACGAACGGCCCGATCCACGTGCCGAGCTCGTCGTCGCGCTCGACGCCCCGCAGGTCGCGCTCGTCCCCGAGCGCCGGCTCGGCCGCCCGCTCCGGGCTCAGCGCGTACGGATCGCTCGCGACCCGCCGCCGCTCGGGGCTGCGCGCCACCTCGTCGAGCTGCCCCTTCATCGAGGCGATCGTGCCGCCGCTCAGGCCTCCCTTAAGCGCGGTCACGACGAGCGTCGTCTCGCCGAGCTCGCCGGCGCGGTTCGCGCGGGCCGCCTCGTGCAGCAGCAGGACGCCGAGGTCGGAGGGGATCGAGTCGAAGCCGCAGGCGTGCACGATCCGGCCCCCCGAGCCGGCCGCGACCGCGTTGCAGCGGTCGATCGAGTCGCGGATGAAGAGCAGCTCGCCGGCGAGGTCGATGTAGTCGCTGCCGGCGGCCGCACACGCCTCGACCAAGGGCAGCCCGGTGCGCGCGTACGGCCCTACGGTGGTGACCACGAGGCGCGCCTCCTCGGCGAGCGTCGCGACCGAGGCGCGGTCCGAGCAATCCGCCACGATCAGCCGCCAGCCGGCCGCCGCGGGGCCCAGCTCGGCGCGCACGTCGGCGAGCCGCCCCTCCGACCGCCCCGCGAGGCCGATTCGGAGCTCGCCCGGCGCGCGCCTCGCCAGGTAGTCCGCGACCAAACGGCCTGCGAAGCCGCTCGCCCCGAACACGACGACGTCGAGCGGGCGATCGCCGGGCACGACGGCCAGCCTAGTGCCCGAGCGCCACGGCCGCGGCGCCAGTGCAGGCATCGCGACAGCTCTTGACCGATCGCGAGCGCACCGTTTGCATGCACTGGCCGTGGGCGTGCGCGAGGTCATCGAGCGGTACCTGGCCGCGATGGAGCACGGCGACCGCGAGGCAGCCCTCGCCCTCTACGCCGACGACGTCGTCATGCACGTCCCGGGTCGGTCGGCGTTCGCCGGCGAGCGGCGCGGGCGCGAGGCGGTGGTCGCCTACCTGCGGGTGGCGATGGAGCTCGCCGTCGGCGGCATCGAGCGCGAGCTCATCGACGTGCTGGCGGGCGAGGGCGACCGAGTTGCCCTCCTGCTGCGCGAGCGCCTGCGCGGCGCCCGGGGCGAGCTCGTCATGCGGCGCGCGAACGTCTACACCGTCCGGGACGGCCGGATCGCCGAGATCCGCATCTACGAGCACGACCAGTACGCGGTCGACGCGTACCTGGAGGGCTGAGCGCGTGGCGGCGCGCGAGGTCGTGGATCGCTACGCGGCGACGGCTCGGGGCGGCGACTGGGAGGGCGCCTACGGGTTCTTCTCCGAGGACGTCGTCGCGCACGTGCCCGGGCGCTCACGGATCGCCGGCGAGCTCCGGGGGCGCGCCGCCGTGATCGGCTACATCGACGCCGCGCGCGCCAAGTCGCACGGTGCCGAGGTCGAGGTCGAGCTGGTGGACACGCTCGCGAGCGAGGAGCGCGTCATGCTGCTCGTCCGCGAGCGCTTCGCCGACGGCGACGACGTCGTCGAGATCGAGCGCGCGAACGTCTACACGGTTCGCGACGGAGCGATCGCCGAGGTCTGGATCTTCGAGGCCGACCAGTACGCCGTCGACGAGCTGATGGGGGAGGCGTGAGCGGCTCGCGCGAGTGGCCGGCGCTTCCTCCCTACGAGGAGTGGAGCGCCACCTGCGACACGCTTCACGCCCACACGCAGGTGCTCGGCAAGCTCGCAGTGGCGCTGGCGCCGCCGGAGCCGCAGCTGCAGCACGCGGCGCTGCGGCTCACGGCGCGCGGATGGGAGACGCCGCTCCTTCCCGCGCCGGACGGCTCCGGCGCACTCGCCGTCGCGCTCGACCTCCGCGCGCACGCCGCGGTCGCCGAGCACAGCGACGGCCGCGTGGAGCGCGTCGCGCTGGTGCCCGACCGCTCCGTCGGGGAGGTCACGCGAGCGGTGCTCGACGCAGTTCGCCGCCTCGGCGGGCCGGTCGAGATCGACCCGACCCCGCAGGAGGTCACCTGGCAGGTGCCGCTCGACGAGGACGACGAGCACACGCGCTACGAGCCCGAGCGGGTGGCTTCCTACTTCGCGGGGGCCACGCGCGCCGCGCTCGCGCTCGCGGCGTTCCGCGCGCCGTACCGAGGCCGCTCGACGCCGGTCAACGCCTGGTGGGGGTCGTTCGACCTCGCCGTCAACCTCTTCTCCGGCCTGCCGGCCGAGCCGCCCTCCTCCGACTTCATCATGCGCAACGCCATGGACGCCCAGGAGGTCGCCGTCGGCTGGTGGCCGGGCGACGCGCGCTACGGCAGCGCGGCGTTCTACGCCTACGCGCACCCGGCGCCCGAGGGGCTCGCCGACGCCGCGCTGTCGGCCGGCCGCTGGGAGCCGGCGCTCGGCGAGTACCTCCTGGAATGGGACGACGTGCGCTCGAGCCCCGACCCGCAGGCCGCCGCGGTCGACTTCGCCCTCGCGGTGTTCCGCCACGCCTGCGCCGTGTGTGGCTGGGACCCCGCGCTGGCGGCGAGCGCTGAGGGGAGGCCGCCGCCGGTGGCCTGAGCCGCGGGACGCAAGCTGACAGCATTGCCACGTGGACCTCGGCGTCCATCTCCCGCTGATGCAGTTCGGAGCGGAGCAGCTCTCGCTTCGGCGGCTGCGGGAGGTGGTCGACACCGCCAGGGAGTGCGGCTTCGCGGCGGTCTCGGCCAACGACCACCTCGTCTTCCAGACGCCCTGGCTCGACGGGCCGACGGCGCTCGCCAGCATGATCGAACGCTCCGGCCGGCTCACCCTCGCCACGACGCTGTCGCTCGCCGTCCTGCGGGGCCCGGTGCCGCTGGCCAAGGCGCTCGCAGCGATCGACGTGCTCAGCGAGGGCCGCCTCGTCGCGGCCGTGGGACCCGGCTCGTCGCGGCGCGACTACGACGCCGTCGGCCTGTCCTTCGAGGAGCGTTGGCAGCGCCTCGACGAGGCGCTCGCGGCGCTGCGGGCGCTGCTCAGAGGCGAGCCCCTGCCCGGGGAGGCGCGGCACTACCGCACGCCTTCGAATCTCGAGCTCGCGCCGGCTCCGCGCCGGCCGGGTGGGGTCCCGCTGTGGGTCGGGAGCTGGGGCTCGGCGGCCGGGCTCGCCCGGGTCGCCAGGGCGGGCGACGGCTGGCTTGCGTCGGCCTACAACACGACGCCGGAGCGGTTCTCCGCCGCTCGTGATCTGCTGACCCGCGCGCTCGGGGATCGGGGCAGGGACGCGGACGGCTTTCCCAACGCGCTCGCCACGATGTGGACATGGGTCTCGAACGACCGAGCCGAGGGCGACCGGGTGCTCGCCGACGTCTTGGCTCCGCTCCTGAATCGCGATCCCGACGAGCTGCGCGGGCAGGTCTGCGTCGGGCCCGTGGAGCACTGCGCGGAGCTCCTGTCGCGCTACGCGAGGGCCGGGTGCCAGCGCGTCTACCTCTGGCCGCTCGGCGAGGAGCGGCGCCAGCTCGAGCTGGTCGCGCGCGAGGTGGCTCCGATGATCGACGGGAGCTAGCCCGCGGGACGGTCAGAGCCGCCCGACGTGCGCCACCCAGACCGTCACGTTGGCGCCGCCGAGGCGCCCCCGCGCCCAGCCCGCGCCGATCCAGCGGGGGGTGGGGCTGAGCAGCAGGCGGGCGTGCCCGGGTGAGCGCAGCCAGGCCCGCAGCGTGGCGCCGACCTGCGGCCGCCGGCCCGAGTGGAGCTCGAGCGTCTCGCCGAGCCAACGGAATCGTCGCGAGGCGCGAATCCTGGCGAGGTGGCCGAAGTACTGGTGCGCGAGCATCCAGCGCGCGTAGCGGCGGCTCGAGCCCGCCAGCTCGCGCGAGGCACGCAGGGGGCGCACGCCGTGCTCGACGCGCGCGGCGTTGATCGCGTCGACCAGGCGCGCGGCCGCCGACCTCGCCTGGGCGGGCGCCGGCGGGAGCGCGAGGGCGCCGAGCGCGAGCGCGCAGCCCAGCCCAACGCGGAGTGGACGCAACGGGACTCTCCTTCCTTGCGCCTACGGGGCTTCCGCGACGGCGATGGGGCGAGTCGTCACGGGCCGCGCAGATCAAATCAGGTCGCCTCGAGCGCCGCGGGCGCTGCAAGATCGCGCCCGTAGAATCGGCCGTCGTGCCGCGCTACCCGTCGGTCGACCCCAACCAGTCGTTCCCGGCGCTCGAGGAGGACGTACTCGAGCGCTGGCGTGAGCGGGACGTCTTCCACGAGTCGGTGCGCCGGCGCTGCGGGCGGCCCCGCTTCGTGTTCTACGAGGGCCCGCCGACCGCGAACGGCCCACCCGGCTCGCATCACGTGCTGGCGCGCGTCTTCAAGGACGTCTTCCCGCGCTACCGGACCATGCGCGGCTACCTCGTCGAGCGCAAGGGCGGCTGGGACTGCCACGGGCTCCCCGTCGAGCTCGAGATCGAGCGCGAGCTCGGGATCTCCTCGAAGGAGGACATCGAGCGCTACGGGGTCGCCGAGTTCAACCGCCGCTGCCGCGAGTCGGTGTTCGCCTACATCGACGACTGGAACCGGCTGACGGAGCGGATCGGCTTCTGGATCGACGCCGACGACGCCTACGTCACGCTCTCGAACGACTACATCGAGTCGGTCTGGTGGTCGCTCAAGCAGGTCTGG
>JBLNDU010000280.1:0-3465 GCA_050261935.1 Nocardioidaceae bacterium
TCGCCGGGCTCGCGATCCCGGCCGCCCTGATCGTGGCCGGCGGGGTCGGTCTCCCCCTCAGGCGCCGGTCACGGAGGCCCACTCCGGCGCCCGCGACGGGAGCGTCCGCGATCGGCGGGCGACCGGCGCCGCCGCGACCCGAGCCCGTCGTCAGCGAGGAGCCCACGCCACCGCAACCTGAGCCCGCCGCCACGCGAGAACCCGCGCAGCCTGAAGCCGAGCCCGCCACCGCCGAAGAGCCTGCGCCGCCGCAAGCCGCCCCGGCCGCCGCCGAAGAGCCTGCGCCGCCGCCCGTCGAGCCCGTCGCCACGGGGGAATCCGCACCGCCGGAAGGCGAGCCGGCCCCCGTTGAAGAACCCGCGCAGCCGGAAGCCGCCCCCGCCGCCGCCGAAGAACCCGCGGCGCCTCAAGCTGAGCTGGCCGCCGCCGAGGAATCCGCGGCGCCGGAAGAAGAGCCCGCCGCCACGGAGGAACCTGCGCCGCCGCAAGCTCAGCCCACCGCCGCCGAAGCGCCCGCGCAACCCGCGGAGCCCGCCGCCGCGGAGGAGCCGGCGCCCGCGCAACCCGCCGCCGCCGAAGAGCACGCGCCGCCGCAACCGGCGCCCGCCGGACGAGGCCGCGGCGCCCAGGCGGGGGTGCCTGCGATCGGCTACGCGACCGTGCCGCGAGCGGGCGGGATCGACCATCCCGAGCTGGTCGCCCAGGCCCAGGCGATCGCCCGGGCGTGCGAACGCCACGACCTCGCCCTGGTCGGGCTGATCCGCGACGCCGAGCCGCCCGACGGCGGGCCGGTCAGGCGCCCGGGGCTCACCCACGCGCTGAGGCGGATCGCCAGCGGCGAGGCTGATGCGTTGGTCGTGAGCAGCCTCGACCGGCTGAGCGACTCGCCCGCCGGCCGCGGCAGGCTGCTCGAGTGGCTCGACGAACGGCGGGCGAGGCTCGTGGTCGCCGACGCGGATCTCGACACCGGCAGCTCGGCCGGCCGCCTCGAGGCGCGGGCGCTCGTCGGCGTCGAGGACGGCGGACGCGAGGAGCCGCCCGAGCCCCACCACGAGCCGTCCGCCCAGGCCGAGGCGAGGAGAGTGGAGCCGACCCACACGACCGGAGGCGCCACGACCGTCGGCTCGAGGCGCACCGAGACCGGGTGGACAGCGCAGGAGGTCAGCGAGCTCAAGGCACGGATCGCCTCGATGCGCGCAGCCGGGATGACGCTGCAGGCAATCGCCGACCAGCTCAACGCCGAGCGGGTGCCCACGCTCCGAGGCGGCGCCCAGTGGCGCCCCTCGAGCGTGCAGGCGACCACGGGCTACAAGCGCCCAAGGCGCGCCGGTCAGAAGCGCGCCGGCCCGAAGCGAGACGGCGGCGAGGCAGCCGGCCCCGGCGGGGACGGCTCCCGGCGCGGGCGCGAGTAGGGCTGCGCCCGCGCTGCAACGCGATCTCCGGCTCGCCGTGAAACGATGCAGGACCGATGGCGGCCGATCGCACACCCAGGCTGCTCGCCGGGCTCGACCCGCGGCAGCCGATCTACCGCGACTCGTACAACGAGTACTTCGTGCTGCTGCTGTCGGCGCTCGGCGCCGCGGTGGTGGCGCCGGTCGGCTTCTACATCGTGATGGCGCTCACCGAGCTGTGGGAGGCCTGGGTCTTCGTGGCAGCCTGCGTCGTGCTCGAGCTGGTGCTGATATTCGCCGTCGGCCGCCCTCAGATGAAGCCGCTCGAGCGCATCGGCTGGGCGCTGCTCTGGGGCGCCGCCTCGGCCGGCCTCGCGGTCTGCTTCTACTACCTGGTCGCCGACCCCACGCTCTGAGCCGAATCCCGCCGCGACCCACCCGGGCGGCGCAACCCGTGTCCCTCCGGCGGTTTGTGTGTACCGTTGGGCCACGCCGAGTCCGCGCCGGCCCGTCCGGGGCGGAGCGGGGGAACCAAGTGGCCGCTCGCCGTTCGGTGGGGCGGCCGGGGGCTAACCGGGCCCGTCGGGGCCCGGCGCGCGCGTCGCGAGCCCGTCAGCTCACCCCGTAGGCGCAAGCCGACAAGGAGCAGCCGTGTCAGTCGCGTGCCAACCAGCCTGCAGAAGCCGCCCGCGCGGGCGCGGGCTCGCCGGCTGGAGGCTCGCGGCGTTGGTCGGAGCGACGCTTCTGTCGCTGCTGGCGGCGCCGGCCGCCCGGGCGGCGCCCACGCCTGCGCCCCGCATCCTGGCCCTCAAGTGCCTCAGCCTGTGCGGGAAGCAGCGCCTCGAGATCGGCGTCGGCGGACGGCTCCAGGTGACGGCGCGCGGCCTGGGCCGCCGCAGCTACCTGGTCTTCCCCACCATGCGGCGCTCCCGCCACCGTGTGAGCGGCGTGCGCAGGTCGAGCCGGCGGCTCGTCGTGCGGATCCCGGGGGACGCGGCGAGCGGGCGCGTCCGGCTGCGGGTCGGGCGCCGCTCGTCGCGGCTCGCCGGGCCGCTCATCGTGCGCCGGCCGCAGCCCGTGAAGAGCCAGCCCGTGTCGGGCAGCGCCGACGCGTTCGCGGGCACAGGCATGTGGATCTGGGTGCTGGCGCGGTCGCAGGGCGGGTCGCCAGCCGCGATCGCGTCCTGGGCGCGCGCCCACCGGGTCCGCACGGTCTACGTCAAGAGCTCCGACGGGCGCACTCCTTGGACGCAGTTCGCACCCACGACCGTGGCGGCGCTCAAGGCCGGCGGCCTGCGCGTGTGCGCATGGCAGTTCGTGTACGGCGTCCACCCGCGCGACGAGGCGGCGCTCGGGGCGGCCGCCGCTCGCGCCGGCGCCGACTGCCTCGTGATAGATGCCGAGGGCCAGTACGAAGGCCGCTACGCCCAGGCGCAGACCTACGTGGGGGCGCTGCGGGCGGCGCTAGGGGCGGACTACCCGCTCGCGCTCGCGGGATTCCCGTACGTGGACTACCACCCGGCCTTCCCGTTCTCGGTCTTCCTCGGCCCGGGCGGCGCACAGGCGAACCTGCCGCAGATGTACTGGCGGGCGATCGGCACGTCGGTCGACGGCGTCTACGCGCACACGCTGCCGGTCAACCGCGTCTACGGGCGGCCGATCTTCCCGCTCGGGCAGCTCTGGAACGCGCCGCCCGCGGGCGAGGTGCTGCGCTTCCGGGCGCTCGCCCAGGCGAGCGGCTCGGCCGGCGTGAGCTGGTGGGAGTGGCGGCAGGCGGCGCCCTCGGGGTGGAGCGCGATCGCCGCGCCGTTCAGCGCGGCCGCCTCCTACGACCCGGGCTGGCCGACGCTGCGGCGCGGGGCCAAGGGCGACCTCATCGTCTGGGCGCAGGAGCACCTGCGCGGCGCCGGCTTCGCGAGCCTGGCCGTGGACGGCGGGTTCGGCGCGGGCACCCCGCAGGCCCTGCCCGCGTTCCAGGCCGCGCGCGGCCTTCCGCAGACCGGCGCCCTCGATCCCGCAACCTGGCCGGCGCTGCTCGCCGCGCCGGTCGTCGCGCCGGACTGGGCGAGCGGCG
>JBLNDU010000281.1:0-2653 GCA_050261935.1 Nocardioidaceae bacterium
TCCACGAGCTCGACGCGTCGGGGCTGCGCGGCCGCGGCGGCGCCGGCTTCGCGATGGGCAAGAAGGCGAGCTTCGTCCCCAAGGGCTCGATGGACACCTACCTGTGCTGCAACGCCGACGAGTCCGAGCCGGGCACCTTCAAGGATCGCCTCCTCATGCAGAAGAACCCCCACCTGCTGGTGGAGGGCTGCGTGATCGGCTCGATCGCCTCCGGCGCCAACCGCGGCTTCATCTTCATCCGGGGCGAGTACGAGCAGCAGGCCGAGGTGCTCGACCGCGCGGTCGCCGAGGCGTACGCGCGCGGCTACCTGGGCAAGCGCATCCTGGGCTCGGAGCACTCGTTCGAGCTCGTGGTCCACCGCGGCAAGGGCGCGTACATCTGCGGCGAGGAGACCGCCCTGCTCGACGCCCTCGAGGGCAAGCGCGGCAACCCGCGCCTCAAGCCGCCCTTCCCCGCCAACCAGGGCCTCTACCAGGGGCCGACGCTGATCAACAACGTCGAGACGCTGTCCTGCACCCCGCTCATCATCGAGCGCGGCGCGGACTGGTTCGCCTCGCTCGGAGAGGGCAAGTCGACCGGCACGAAGATCGTCTCCGTGTCCGGCAACGTGCTGCGGCCCGGCAACTACGAGATCGAGCTCGGCATCTCCGGGCGCGAGATCGTCTACGGGCTCGCGGGCGGCCCGCCCGGCGGCCGTCGCGTCAAGTGCTGGTTCCCGGGTGGATCGTCGGCGCCGGTCCTGCTCGAGGCGCACCTCGAGCTCCCCTACACCTTCGAGGACATGGCCGAGGCCGGCTCGATGCTCGGCTCGGGCGCGATCATCGTGGTCGACGAGTCGGTGCCGATCGTGTCGCTCGCGCTCCGCCTGGCCGAGTTCTACCGGCACGAGTCGTGCGGCAAGTGCGTGCCCTGTCGCGAGGGCACGAACTGGACCGTGAAGATGCTCGAGCGGATCGACTGCGGCGACGCGACGCCGATGGACCTCGAGATCCTCGCGCAGGTGCAGGACAACATCATGGGCAACTGCCTCTGCGTGCTCGGCGACTCGATGGCGATGCCGATCTCGTCGATGGTCAACTACTTCCGACGAGATTTCGAGGAGCACATCGCCACGGCGCGCGCCCGCCGGGACCGCGAGGAGATGGCGGCGTTCGGCGCGGCGGAGCTCGCCGCGAGCGCCACGGCGGGCTCGGGGGCGCCCTGATGCCGGGCGGGGACGCGCCGGAGGTCACCTTCGAGATCGACGGCCGCGACGTCACCGCGCCGGCGGGCACGCTGCTGGTCGACGCGGCCAAGCGCGGCGACGTCGAGATTCCCTACTTCTGCTACGAGCCCAAGCTCGGCCAGCCGGTCGGGGCCTGCCGCATGTGCCTCGTCGAGATCGAGGGCATGCCGAAGCTGCAGACCGCCTGCTCGACCCAGGTCAAGGACGGCATGGTGGTGATCACGACCTCGGACCGCGTCCGCCAGGCGCAGAACGCGGTGGTCGAGTTCCTGCTCGTGAACCACCCGCTCGACTGCCCCGTCTGCGACAAGGGCGGCGAGTGCCCGCTGCAGGACATCTCCTACGGCTGGGGGCCGGGGCGCTCGCGCTTCATCGAGCCCAAGCGGCACTTCAAGAAGCCGCTCGAGCTCTCGCCGCTCGTCGCGATCGACCGCGAGCGCTGCATCCTCTGCTACCGCTGCGTGCGCTTCTCCCAGGAGGTCTCCGAGGACTTCCAGCTCGTCTTCCTCGAGCGCGGCGACCACACCTTCGTGGGCACCCATGACGGCCGCCCGTACGTCGCGCCCTTCACGGGGAACATCACCGAGCTCTGCCCGGTCGGGGCGCTCACCAGCACGACGTACCGCTTCCGCGCGCGGCCCTGGGACGTCGAGGACTCTGGCTCGATCTGCCTGCTCTGCCCGAGCCAGTGCAACATGAAGTTCACCGTGCGCGACGACGCGCGCGTGGTGCGCGTGATGGCGCGCGACAACCCCGCGGTCGACGACGGCTGGCTCTGCGACAAGGGCCGCTACGGCTACGCGGCGGGCCACTCGCCGGCGCGGATCGCAGCGCCGCTGGTGCGCGAGGGCGGCTACCTGCACGAGGTCTCCTGGAAGCGCGCGCTGTCGGAGGCCGCCGCCGCGCTGACGAAGGCGGGCGCGCGCACCGCCGCGCGCGCGGGCGGGCGCACGACGAACGAGGAGGGCTTCGCCCTGCAGCACCTGCTGCGCGAGGGGCTCGGCTCGCCGCACGTCAACTCGCGGGCTGCCGCCGCGCCCGCTCCCGAGCAGGCGCGGCTCCTCGCGCGCCCCGAGCTGTCCGCGGCGGTGGCGGACATCGACGCCGCCGAGGCGATCGTCGTCGTCGAGAGCGAGCTGGTGGACGAGGCGCCGATCCTCGACCTGCGCGTGCGCAAGGCCGTGCGGCGGCGCGGCGCCCGGCTCGTCGTGCTCTCGAGCCACCCCTCCACGCTCGACCCGAACGCGGCGGTCGCTGCCCGCTTCGCGCCCGGGGCCGCCGAGGCCGCGCTCGCCGCGCTCGCGGGCGGGCGCACGACGAACGAGGAGGGCTTCGCCCTGCAGCACCAGCTGCGCGAGGGGCTCGGCTCGCCGCACGTCAACTCGCGGGCTGCCGCCGCGCCCGCTCCCGAGCAGGCGCGGCTCCTC
>JBLNDU010000282.1:0-5890 GCA_050261935.1 Nocardioidaceae bacterium
ACGAGCAGCACGATGACCACGCCGATCAGGGCGCTCAGCAGCCCGCCCAAGTCGAAGATGTCCGTGTCGCCGATGCCCAGGCCGGCCGTGAAGATGAGCCAGCCGACGAACGCCCCGACCAGGCCTAGCGCGATCGTGGCGAGCCACGACGCCGGGCCCTGCAGTCCCTCGAGGGCGTCGTTCGGAACGAGCGCCCTTCCGATGAAGCCCGCCACCAAGCCCAACAGCAGCGCTCCGATCATTGTCAACCTCCTAAGTGGATGAGTCCGGCGCCAGTACCCCGCCCGAAGCGTATCGTTACCTTGAACGGGTTCCTGCAACTGCACAGGCGGTGAGGGGGAAGCCGCTCCATGCGGCCGCCCGCGCGGATCCGCGGCCCGCGATCCGGGCGGCGTCGCGAGGTCGTCCCCGCGGTCGAGGCGCAGGCGCCTGGGGTCTGCTGCACTGCGGCGCATGCACGAGACGCCCGCCGACCTCGCCGCCCTGCAGGACCTGCTGGATCGCAGCTTCGCCGCCGCCGGCCCGCACCTGCTGCGGATCATCACGCCGGAGCGGCGGCTCACCGCCGACCAGGTCGCCGCCCGCCTGACCGGGATGAGGCTGCTGGCGCTCGCCACGGTCACAGCCGACGGGCGCCCGATCGTCGGGCCGGTCGACGGAATCTTCTTCCGCGGAGCGTTCCACTTCGGCTCCTCGCCGGACTCCGTGCGCTTCCGTCACATCCGCGCCCGCCCGGACGTCAGCGCCACCCACCTGCCCGGCGAGGAGCTCGCCGTCACCGTGCACGGGCGCGCCGAGATCGTCGACGTCCGTCCCGGCAGCGCGTTCCGCCAGGTGCTGCTCGACGTCTACACGCCCCGCTACGGAGCGCAGTACGAGCGGTTCATCGACTCGGGACCGGTCTACGCCCGGATCGACCCGGACCGCATGTTCACGTTCCACATGACGTCCGAGCCGCGGCTGGAACCGGAGTGAACGCCCGGCCGGGCTAGGCTGCGCGACCGTGGCGCGCTGCTTCGTCACACGCCGGCTCCCCGGCTCCGGCCTCGCCCGCCTCGGCGAGCGGCACGGCGTGGAGGTCTGGCCGGAGCGCCTGCCGCCGCCGGCCGCGGCGCTGCGCGAGCGCGCCGCCGACGTCGAGGGGCTGCTCACGATGCTCGCCGACCCGATCGACGCCGACCTGATCGCCTCCGCGCCGCACCTGCGGGCGATCTCGAACTACGCGGTGGGCACCGACAACGTCGACGTCGACGCCGCCACCGCGCGCGGCATCCCCGTCGGCAACACTCCCGACGTGCTCACCGACGCGACCGCCGACCTGGCGCTCGCGCTGCTGCTCGCGGTCGCGCGCAACGTGGTTGCCGGCGACGCGCTCGTGCGTCGCGCCGAGTGGCTCACCTGGGAGACCGACCTCCTGCTGGGTGCCGACGTGCACGGCGCCACCGTGGGCATCGTCGGCTTCGGCCGCATCGGGCGCACCGTCGCGCGCCGGCTCGAGGGCTTCGACTGCACGATTCTGCACAACTCGCGGAGCGGTGGCGTGGCGCTCGGCGAGCTCCTCGAGCGCTCGGACTTCGTGACGCTCCACTCGCCGCTCACGCCCGACACGCGCGGCCTGATCGGAGCGGCGGAGCTCGCCCGGATGAAGCCCAGCGCCTACCTGATCAACACGGCGCGCGGACCGATCGTCGACACGGCGGCGCTCGGCCATGCGCTGCGCCAGGGCGCGATCGCCGGCGCCGCGCTCGACGTGACGGACCCCGAGCCGCTGCCGGGCGACCACCCGCTGCTCGATGCACCCAACCTGATCGTGCTGCCGCACCTCGGCTCGGCCACGCGCGCCACGCGCGAGACGATGACCGACATCGCCGTCGACAACCTGCTCGCCGGCCTCGCCGGCGACCGGATGCGCCACTGCGTCAACCCCGAGGTCTACGAGCGGCCCATCCGCCTGTGACGGCGGCGCCGCCCTACTCACCCAGCACCTTGATCACAAGGCGCTTGCGCCGCCGCCCGTCGAACTCGGTGTAGAAGATCGCCTGCCACGGGCCGAGGTCGAGGCGCCCGGCCGTCACGGGCACGATCACCTGGTGGTGCACGAGCAGGTTCTTCAGATGGGCGTCGCCGTTGTCCTCTCCGCCGCGGTGGTGGCGGTAGTCGCCGGGCTCGGGGAGCAGCTCGCGCGCCACGTCGTTGGCCGGCTCCGTCCAGCTCGGCGGCGCGAGCTTGTCGAGCCACTCGAGCGCGTCCGCCTGGATGCCGGGCTCGTCGTCGTTCACCCACACGCCGGCGGTGATGTGCATGGCCGACACGAGCGTGAGGCCCTCGGCGATGCCGGCCTCGTCGACGGCGCGCTGCACGTCGTCGGTGATGCGCACGAACTCGCGCCGCCGCTCGGTGTTGAACGTCATGTAGACGGTGTGCGACCTCATTCGGCGATCATCCCCCTGTGGACCTCGAGCTGTCTGGCAAGGCGTGCATCGTGACGGGTGCGAGCCGCGGGATAGGCGCGGCCACCGTTCGGATGCTCGCTTCGGAGGGCGCCAACGTGCTCGGCGTGTCGCGCTCGGCCGGCTTCGACGTGACGGAGCCCGGCACCGCGGAGCGCGCCCTGGAGGAGTGCGAGCGGCGCTTCGGCGGCGTCTACGCGCTGGTGAACGCGGCGGGCACGGTGCGGGCGGGCGGGCTCGACCACCCGGACGAGGTCTGGCAGGAGCAGTGGGAGATCAACGTGCTCGCGCCGATGCGGCTCATGCGGGCGGCGGCGCCGCGCATCGCGGACCTGGGCGGCGGCCGGATCGTCAACGTCTGCTCGTCGTCCGGCAAGCGCCCGTCCGGGACGCTCGACGCCGCCTACTCGGTCACGAAGGCGGCGGAGCTGTCGCTCTCGCGCGTGTTCGCCGACGCCTGGGCGCCGCGCGGCGTGCTCGTGAACGCCGTGGCGCCGGGGCCGGTCGAGGGCCGGCTCTGGCTCGAGGAGGGCGGGCTCGCCGACCAGGCGGCGGCGGCGAGAGGCGTCACGCGCGACGAGGCGCTCGACGCGGCGCGCAGCCGCATCCCGCTGGGTCGCTTCGGAGGCGAGGAGGAAGTAGCGGCCGTGGTCGTCTTCCTCTGCTCGCCGCGGGCGTCGAACGTCGCGGGCGCGGCGTGGTCGGTCGACGGCGGCTCCGTGCCGGTGATCCTGTAGGCGGCGAGGGGTTCCGAGGGGGCGCCGAGGCGCGGAGGGGCCGCCGCCTCGCCGCCTATCCTCGGCGGCCGGTGTCGGCCATCCCGTACAGCGTCCGTCGCTCGCGCCGCGCGCGCCGGGCGCGCATCCTGGTCGCCGCCGATGGGGTCGAGGTCGTGGTGCCGGATCGCTTCCCGCTGCGCGAGGTGCCGTCCTTCGTCGAGCAGAAGCGGCCCTGGATCGAGCGCACGCTGGGGCGGATGGCGCGCTCGGAGGCCGAGCTGCCGCCGGCGCGCGTCGAGGACGGCGGCCAGCTGCCATACCTCGGCGAGCGCCTCGCGCTGCGGGTGCGGGTGGTGCCCGCGCGCCGGCGCGCGCACGTGTCGCGGCGCGGGGGGACACTCGCCGTGGCGCTGCCCCAGCCCGGGATCGCGCCGCTCCGGCAGGCGCTCGAGCGCTGGTACCGCCGCCGCGCGCGTGAGGAGATCGGGATGCGGCTGGACGCCGCCACGGCGCGCGCCGGCGCCCGCCACGCGGGCCTCCAGATCCGCGGCCAACGCTCGCGCTGGGCGAGCTGCTCGGCGAGCGGCGCGATGAGCTTCAACTGGCGGCTGCTGCTCGGGCCGCCCGAGATCCTCGACTACGTCGTCGAGCACGAGGTCGCGCATCTCGAGGTGCACGACCACTCCGAGCGCTTCTGGGCGCTGCTCGCCCTGCGCTGCCCGCAGTGGCGCGAGCGCGAGCGCTGGCTGCGCGCCCACGGCCACGCCCTGCGCATCTAGTCCCAGCGGAAGAAGCGCACCGCGAGCGTCACGCCCGCGACCGTCCACGCGGCGACCACCGCGGCCGCGACGGGGAGGTCGGCCGAGCCGCCCACGATGGCCACCGACAGGCCGTCGATCACGTGCTTGAGCGGCAGCGCCTCGGCGATCGCCCGCAGCACGGTCGGCAGGGAGTCGGCCGAGTAGAAGACGCCCGAGATGAAGATCACGGGCAGGAAGACGGCGTTCTGGTAGGCGGGCGCGGCGTCGACGTTCGGGATCGCGTGCGAGAACGCCACGCCGAGCGCTCCGAAGCACGTCACCCCGAGCGCGGTGAAGCCCACGAGCAGGAGCGGGTCCTCCGGCCACTGCACCCCGTAGGCGAGGTGCCCGATCAGCACGACGAGCAGCACCTGGACGAACGCGTTCGCGACCGCCGAGCCGATCAGCCCGGCGAAGTAGGAGGCCGCCGGCATCGGCGTGCCGCGCACGCGCTTCAGGATGCCCTGCTCGCGCTGGAAGGTGAGGTTGTAGGACAGCGCGTTGAAGGTCGTGGCGAGCACGCTCATCCCCGCGATGCCCGGTATGAGCACGTCGAGCTCGCCCGCGTCGCCCGCGAACACCGACGCCACCAGCACGAGCAGCAGGAGCGGCAGCACGAAGTTGAAGAAGGCCGCGCTCGGGTTGCGCCAGAACAGCTTGCGCTCGAAGCGGAACTGCTCCCAGGCGAGCGCGAGCGCGCTCACGTCGCCTCCTCCGTCAGCTCGAGGTAGACCTCCTCGAGCGTCGGGCGCGTCACCTCGAGGCCGTGGAGGCGCTCGCCGCGCGCGAGCGCGTCGCGGGTGAGGCGGTGGAGCAGCTCGGTCGGGTCGTCCGTCTGATGCTCGACGCGCTGCCCGTCGGAGACGTACGAGACGCGGTAGCGGCTGCGACCCGGCCCGAGCTCCGCGGGCGGCCCCTCGGCCACGATGCGCCCGTCCTTCACGATCGCCACGCGGTCGGCGAGCGCCTGCGCCTCCTCGAGGTAGTGCGTCGTCAGGAGGACGGTCTTGCCGAGATCGCGCAGGCGCCGCACGACGTTCCAGGCGGTGCGTCGCGCGGCCGGGTCGAAGCCGGTCGTGGGCTCGTCGAGGAACACGAGCTCCGGGTCGCCGACCAGCGCCAGCGCCAGGTCGAGCCGCCGCCGCTGGCCGCCCGACAGGTCGCGCGCGCGAGCGTCGGCCTTCTCCTCGAGCCCCACGAGCGCGATCGTTTCGTCGGGGTCGCGCCGGCGCGGGTAGGCCTTGGCGAAGTGCCGCACGGCCTCGCGCACGGTGACGCGCGGGTAGAAGCCGCAGCTCTGCAGCACGATGCCGACCCGCTCCTGCAGCCGGCGGTCGCGCAGCTCGGGGTCGTGCCCCAGCACCGAGACGTCGCCGCCCGAGCGCTGTCGGTAGCCCTCGAGGATCTCGACCGTGGTCGTCTTGCCCGCTCCGTTGGGGCCGAGCAGCCCGAACACCTCGCCGCGGTCGACCTCGAACGAGATGCCGCGCACGGCCTCGAGCGAGCCGTAGGCCTTCCGAAGCGCCGAGACCTCGATGGCGAGCTGCGACACGGCCGTTGACTATGCCAACTCGCCGGAGCGCCCCACGCGCGCCGCCCGCGCCGGCGCCGGGCGTGCGACGCGTCGCTCAGCACCCATCCCGGGCCACCGCGCGCGTCTCCGTGGGGTCGGGCGCAGGTGCCACTGGCGACCGCCGCCCCGGCAGGGCGAGGCGGCGCTTGGGGCTGACCGTCACGCCGACGTCACACACGCGTGCAGTCCGTAACCGAGGCGGCCGTGCTCATCGGGGGGTGGGCTGCATTCGGGTCGCCAAAGCGAAACGAATGCAGCCCCGGCACGCCCGGGCCCGCTCGCGGCCGAGGCGCGCGCTGATGCGGGACGGCCCGGGCCGCGGGCGGCCGGGGCGCCGCGAGCGCAACC
>JBLNDU010000283.1:0-4002 GCA_050261935.1 Nocardioidaceae bacterium
CCGCTCGGCCCGTTCTTCGCCACGCTCCTGAGCAACGCCTCGACGACCGACCTGTGGGGGTCGGTCGTCAAGACGGTCTGCTTCGGCGGCATCATCGCGATCGTGTCGTGCTACAAGGGCATGACGGCCTCGGGCGGCGCCGAGGGCGTGGGACGCGCCGTGAACCAGGGCGTCGTCGTGACCTTCCTCGCGATCTTCGCGTTCAACTACGTCTTCACGCAGACGCTGCTCGCGACGCACCCGGAGATCTCGGTGATCAGGTAGTGGCCGGCCGGGACGGGAGGCCGCGTGGGTAGGGGCTGGCTCGACGTGCCGAGGGACTGGGTCGCGTCGTTCGGCGACATCGTCCGCTTCTGCGCGCGCGTGGCGGGCGAGGTCCTGACGCTGCGCGTCATGCGCTTCATCGGCGAGGCGCTGCGCCAGGCCGGCATCCTGATCCTCGGCTCGGCGCTCGTGATCTGGGGGCTCGCGTTCATCCTCGGGCTGACCTGCGGGATCGAGGGCGCCTACTTCAACCGCTCCGTCGGCGCCCCCGCCTACGCGGGCGTGTTCAGCGCCTGGTGCGACCTGCGCGAGGTGATGCCCTACGCGTTCGGCTACATGATGTCGGCCAAGGTCGGCACCGGCCTCGTGGCCGAGATCGGCGCGATGCGGATCTCGGACGAGATCGACGCGCTCGAGGTGATGGGCATCTCATCGCTCACCTTCCTGTGCTCGACGCGCCTGCTGGCCGCCTGGCTCGTGCTGCCCTTCATGTACGCCGTGGCGGTCGGGGCCGGCTTCTTCGCGAGCTACCTGGCCGTCGTGCACCAGATCGGCGAGGTCTCCTCGGGCGGCTTCTTCCTGATCTTCTGGATGTTCCAGAACCCACCCGACCTGATCTACAGCGTCGTCAAGGGCATGGCGATGGCGACCGTGATCGTGCTCGTGGGCTGCTACTACGGCTACACGGCCAGCGGCGGCCCGGTGGGCGTGGGGACCGCCACGGCGAAGTCGATGGTGCTCAACACGGTCATGGTGCATCTGCTCGGCATGGTTGGGACGCAGGTCTTCTGGGGCTCGAACCCGCGCGCGCCGATCGGGGGCTAGGAGCGCCATGCGGGACGAGCTCGAGCGCGGCGACGGCGGCCCGGCCCTCGAGGGCGACGGAGCCGACCGCGCCGGCTCGCCGGCGCGGGCCGGCGAGCACCACTACCGCTGGCACACGGGCCAGACGCGCGACCACGGCTCGACCGACGCCGTGGAGTTCATCGACGTGAAGAAGTCGTTCGGCCGCAACACGGTGCTCAACGGGCTCAACCTCGGCATCCCCGAGGGCCAGATTTCGATGATCCTCGGGCCCTCGGGCACCGGCAAGTCGGTCTGCATCAAGCACATGGTGGGGCTGCTCTACCCCGACGAGGGCGACGTCCTCGTGCACGGTCGGTCGGTGCCCGGCATGTCCGACGACGAGCTGTTCGAGATGCGCAAGAAGTTCGGCGTGCTGTTCCAGGACGGCGCGCTGTTCGGCTCGATGAACGTCTGGGACAACGTGGCGTTCCCGCTCCGCCAGCACACCGACAGGCCCGAGGAGGAGATCGGCGAGATCGTGAACCGGCGGCTCGGGGAGGTCGGGCTCGCCGACGCGGCCGACAAGATGCCGAACGAGCTGTCGGGCGGGATGCGCAAGCGAGCCGGCTTCGCGCGCGCTCTCGTGCTCGACCCCGACGTCGTGCTGTTCGACGAGCCGGACTCCGGCCTCGACCCGGTGCGCACGGCGCTCCTCTGCGAGCTCATCAAGGAGGTGCACGAGGAGAACGGCGGCGCCTACGTCGTGATCACGCACGACATCATGTCCGCGCGCCGAGTGGCGGACTACATCGCCGTGCTGTGGCGCGGCCGCATCGTCGAGTCGGGGCCGGCGAGGGAGCTGTTCAACTCCGACAACGGCTTCGTGAGGCAGTTCCTCTCCGGCGAGGCGGAGGGCCCGCTCGGGATGGAGTAGCCCCGCCGCGGCGACGGCGGCGAGCGGGCGCCACCAGCGCGTGGGCGGCAGGCCGCTGGGATACTGCCGGCGGAGGCGCCCGGTCGATGAACCGCGCTTGAGCTCAGGGACAAGAGACGACCGGACGGGCGGCCGAGGCCGCGGCGAGGGGGGCGCGACGCTCGCCCGGCTCGCCGCCGTGGCCGCGCTGATCGCCGCGGCGGCGCTGCTCGCGCTCGCCGTGCTCGGGGGCTCGGGCGGCTACACGGTCACCGCGACGTTCGACGACGCCGGCCAGCTCGTCGAGGGCAACCAGGTGCAGGTGGGCGGCCGGGCGGTGGGGAGGATCGAGTCGATCGGGCTCGACGGGCAGGGTCGCGCCGAGATCAGGATGTCCGTCGACGACGAGCTCGCGCCGCTCAGCGAGGGTACGACGGCGACGATCCGCACCACCTCGCTGTCGGGCATCGCGAACCGCTACGTCTCGCTCCACCCGGGCCCCAACAGCGCCGCCGCCATCCCCGACGGCGGGCGGATCGGAGCCGATCGGACGAGCGCGCCGGTCGACCTCGACCAGCTCTTCAACACGCTCGACCCCGCCACCCGCAGGGGCCTCCAGCAGCTCATCGCCGGCTCGGCGCAGGCGATCGACGGGCGCTCGCGCGAGGCGCGCCGGACGGCGAGGTACCTGTCGCCGGCGCTCTTCACCACCTCGCGCCTGACGCGCGAGATCGCGCTGGACGAGGAGGTCTTCGAGCGCTTCGTTCTCGACACCTCGACCGTCGTCGGGTCGCTCGCGGCACGGCGCGACGAGCTCGCCTCGCTCGTAGGCAACGCGAACGCCACGGCCGGCGCGATCGCCGACGAGGACGCGGCGCTCGGCGCGGCGCTGGCCCAGCTCCCGGACACGCTCCGCAGGGCGAACACCACCTTCGTGAACCTGCGCTCGACGCTCGACGACCTCGACGCGCTCGTGACCGAGGCGAGGCCCGCCACGCGCGAGCTGGCGCCGTTGCTGCGCCGGCTCCGCCCGCTCGTGCGCGACGCGCGGCCGACGATCCGCGACCTGCGCCGGCTGATCGGCCAGCCCGGCGCCGACAACGACCTGATCGAGCTGACCGCGAAGCAGCCCAGGCTCGCCGCGCTCACCGCGACGGTCTTCCCGCGCGCGATCCGCACGCTGCGACGCGCGCAGCCGGTCGTCGAGTACGCGCGCGACTACACGCCCGACCTGGCCGGCTGGTTCACGAAGTTCGGGCAGGGCGCCGCCAACTACGACGCGAACGGCCACTTCGCCCGCATCCAGCCGATCTTCAGCGGCTTCTCGTTCAGCGACGGCCCGGCGGGCGGCGTGCTCAGGCCGCTGGCGCCGAGGGCGCCGCGCCTCACCGGGTTCAGCTCCGGCAACGACAGGCGCTGCCCGGGTGGCGCGATGCAGCCGACGCCGGACGGCTCGGCGCCGCGCGTCGTGGAGGACTGCGACCCGAGCTCGAGCCCCTGACCGCCGTGCGCCGGCCCT
The DNA here is from genome assembly GCA_050261935.1 of Nocardioidaceae bacterium. Lineage (GTDB taxonomy): Bacteria > Actinomycetota > Thermoleophilia > Solirubrobacterales > Thermoleophilaceae > JBLNDU01. Next base: position 3,483 of record JBLNDU010000283.1, read on the forward strand.
TGGTCATCGCGCTGCTCGCGCCCGCGCTCGCCGGGCTCGTGGCGCTCGGCCTGGGCGCCACCGAGGGGGGAGACGGCGGCTACCGGGTGCGGGCCATCTTCGACGATGCCGCCGCCGCGGTGCCCGGCGAGGACGTGAAGGTCGCCGGCGCCAAGGTCGGCGCGATCCAGTCGATGGACGTGACCGCCGACAGGAAGGCGGCCGTGACGCTGCGCATTGACGACGCGCGCTTCGCCCCCTTCCGCAGCGACGCGCGCTGCATCGTGCGGCCGCAGTCGCTGATCGGCGAGAAGTTCGTGGACTGCACGCCCGGGACCCCGAACGGGCGGCCGCTCGAGCGGATCGAGCGCGGCGACGGCGAGGGCGAGCACCTCCTGCCGGTCTCGCGCACGAGCTCGCCGGTCGACCTCGACCTGGTGAACAACACGCTGCGACTGCCCTACCGCGAGCGGCTGGCGATCGTGATCAACGAGCTCGGCACCGGCCTCGCGGGACGCGGCGACGAGCTGAACGCCGTGAT
>JBLNDU010000284.1:0-3106 GCA_050261935.1 Nocardioidaceae bacterium
CGGCCCTGACAGCTCTGATCGCCGAGCTCAAGGCGCAGACCCTGGATCCCCGTCTGCGGGCGCTCCTGACGGAGCTTCAGTCACATCTCCTCACCATTCAGCACGCTCAGCTCGGCAGCCGCGAGATCGAGGGCCTGCTGGCCACGCTGCGACGCCTCGAGGCGGTCAACAGCCAGCTCGCGCTGACCGCACAGGCGCAGAACGCGAAGGTCTTCGGTCGGCCGGGGAGCGCGCTCGACGCGCTACTGGCGCCGCAGGGACTCGGGTCCTCGGCGACCGACGGGCTTGCCGCCGACCTGACCGCCGGCTCGTCGCCGAGCGCGCCGGTGAGCGCGGCGGCCTCGATCGCTCATTCCGCCCGGACGGCCGTCCATCGCAGCGCCGACGCGCCGCAGCCGGCCCATCTCCCCGCTCCCTCCGCGCCCCACGGTCTGGCCGCCGGTCTTGCGGCCGCCGCGGCGGCCGCGTCGAGCGCAGCTGGCGGCGTCGGCGGGGCCCTGCTCGGCGTCGTCCTCTCTGGACTTCTCCTCGACACCCTTGGGCGTTCCGCGCGCCTCGTGATGGCGCCGGCGCGCACACGCCCGGCGGCGTTCATCGCCGTTCTCGAGCGGCCCGGCTAGCGACCCCGGTCGCCGTTCCGCTGGCCGTCCTGGGCGCCTGACGCCCGGGAGACGAGATCGCTCGAGAAGGGATTCCAGATGCAGTTCAAACACCGTGTGCACCGCGCACGGACCGCCGCGGCGACCCTTGTGGTCACCGCCCTGGCTGTCCTCGTGATGGGGTGCGCAACCGCAGTCGCGAGAGAGCCGAGCGGCATGGAGACGCCCGCCCCGAACGCCGCAGCAGGGCTGCTCGCGCGCGGAGCGGGCTACGACCAGGTCGCTGGCTCCCAGCGCGTACGTGCGCTCCAGTCCAGGCTGCGCCGGCTGAGTCACGATCCCGGGCCGATCGACGGCCTGTTCGGACCGCGCACGGAGGCCGCCGTGCGAGGGTTCCAGCTGAGCCGCCGCCTGCCGGCGGACGGGATCGTCGGGCGAGTCACCGCCGCGGCGCTGGGGCGTGCCAGCTCCGCTGGGCCGTCGCCCTCCCGCGACGGGCGTCGCACGACGGGCGCCAGCCCGGCGCGATCGCGCGCGCCGCAGACCCCCGTCCGGTCGGCCATGCCGACGCCGGCGCAGCCGAGTCGAGCCGAACCCGAGTCAGGTGCCGGCTCGGTGACCGCTCTGCTCGCCGCGCTCGCGCTCGTGCTCGGGGGGCTCGTCGCGCTCGCCGTCGCGCTGCGGCACCGGCGACGTCGCCCGGCGGAGCCCGCATCCGGATCTGTCGCTCCCGCGGAACGGGCGCGGGCGCGGCTCTCGCGCTCCGCACGCCGTCGGCAAACGGCGTTGGTCGCGCGGCTCGGCTCGCTCAGGGGACGGATCGGGGCGATCCAACCTCGGGCGTTTCGGTCGCGGTCCGGACGCCTTCGGCGCGCGAGCTCGCCCATGCCCGACATCGCCGGGCAGCTCTCGTCTCGGGCGGACCCGGGCTCGGGTCGACCGGTCGAGCGCAGGGCGGTCACGAGGAACGGCGGCTCATTCGAGCCGCGGGCGGAGAACGGCGGCTCTTCCAAGCCGTGGACGAGCAACGGCGGGTCATCCAAGCGGCGGACCCGCGAGGCAGCGCCGCTGCAGGCGCTCGGCTACCTCAGCGCCGACACCCCCGCCGAGCTCAGCGCACAGGCTGAGCAGATCGAGCACCTCTGCGAGCGCCGCGGCTGGACGCTCGTGGAGCTGGTCCGCGCCAGCGAGGCGAACGGCCACGGGAACGGAGCGCCTCGCGCGGCGCTCGACCACGCGCTCGAGCGGCTACGCGCCGGCGAGGCGACGGGGCTCGTCGTCGCGCAGCTCGAGCCGATCAGCCGCGCCGCCGGCGGGCTCGAGGCGCTGCTCGAGCGGCTCGACCTGGTGGACGCTCGCTTGGTCTGCCTCCAGCCAGCGCTGGACAGCAGGGGCGGCGGCCCAACGCCGCGCGAGCGACCGCCGCGCGGGCACGACGTCAGGGCCTCCCGGCCCGGGGAGAAGGTGGGGCTCGACTGCTTCTTCCTGGGTCGCATAAGGGGGCGGTCGGAGGCCGTCTGGCAGTACACGGCGGTCGACTTCGCGTCCGGCTACGCCTGGGCCCAGCTCCACCTCTCGGAGCGCAACGCTCGGACGAAGCACCTGCGCGAGTTCGTTCAGCGCGTCGGTCGCGATCTGCGGGACGCGGGCTGGCGGCTCGAGTCGGTGGTCCCGGAGAACGCCTCGGGCCTCGGCACCCGCCAGGTCCGCGGGCGGGACCGCCCAGCGGATGGTCGCCGCGAGGGCGGGCGTGCGACCTCGAACGGCCACGTCGAGCGCCTCCAGCGGAGGATCGTCACCGAGTGCTGGCGGCCGGCCCTGACTCGCTCGCGGGAGGCGAGCCTGACCGCGCTGCAGCGGGACCTGGACGACTACCTCGAGACCTACAACAGCACCGAGACCGACGGTCTCGGCCCCGGCCGCGTTCCGGAGGGGGCCCTCGGCAACGGGGCCCGGAACGGGTCGTCGGAGCACAGCACCAACGGTTCAGGTCGGATCGTTGGCTACGAGCGGCCGCGCGGCCGTGAAAGGGCAGGGTGAAGCAATGATCTCGGATCAGCTCGTAACGCGGGCCGTCTCGCGGGCCAAGGAAGGGGACATGAGTGCCCTGCAGTTCCTGTACGTCCGCTACGCCGACGACGTGTCGCGCTACGTACAGAGCATCGTCAGGGAGCTGCACGCGGCCGAGGACATCACGCAGGACGTGTTCGCGAAGCTCATGGAGGCGATCGCCAGGTACGAGCAGCGAGACGTCCCGTTCAAGGCCTGGATCCTGCGCGTGGCTCGCAACGCGGCGCTCGACTACCTGCGAAGCCGTCGGCAGATCCCCTTCGAGGAGGTGCGCGGCAGCGACGAGGGGCATGAGCAGATCGGTTTCGAGCGCGGGCAGGCGCTGCGGGATGCGCTCGAGCTGCTCCCGTACGAGCAGCGGGAGGTGCTCGTGCTGCGGCACATCGTCGGGCTCAGCCCCGGCGAGATCGCCGACCGGCTGGGCAAGAGCGAGGGGT
>JBLNDU010000285.1:0-3325 GCA_050261935.1 Nocardioidaceae bacterium
CCCGCGTTCAGCATCAGCTCGAGGCAGAGCAGCACCACGAGCGGGTTGCGGCGCGTGAGCACGCCGGCGATCCCGATGCAGAAGATGAACGCCGACAGGACGACGAACCAGGCGACGTCCATCTACTAGCCGCTCCCGGACTGCATCGCGAGCTCCTCGTCCGTCTCGAGGCCGCGCCTGCGGCGCGCCAGCACGACGGCGCCCACGGCGGCCACGAGCAGCAGGTACGACGCCCCCTCGAACGGGACGAGGAAGGTGCGCAGCAGCAGCGCCCCGATCTGGCCCGGCGAGCCGAAGCCGGGGCCGACGTCCGCGCCGCGCGAGTCGAGCGCGCCCAGGCTCGAGCCGAGCATCGCGATCACGAGCTCGGCGAGCAGCGCGAGAGCGAACAGCGGACCGAGCAGCCTGAGCGAGCCGCCCTCCGGTCCGAGCGGCTCCTCGACGCCGCCGATGTAGGCCACGACGAACAGGTAGAGCACCATCACGGCGCCGGCGTAGACGACCACCTGCGCGGCGGCCAGGAACTCCGCCGACAGCAGCAGGAACAGGAGCGCGAGCGCGATGAGGTGCGCCACCAGCGCGAGCACGCTGAAGAACGGGTTGCGCAGCATCACGACGCCCAGCGCGCCGGCGAGCGCGAGCAGCGCCGCCACGAAGAACAGCACCTGCTCGAGCCACATCGGCTATTCCCCCTCGCGCCGGAGCGGCGTGTGCTCCGGCGGGTCCTGGAGCAGCATCTCCTTCGTGAAGATCAGGTCCGAGCGGTCGTAGTCGGCGAGCTCGTAGTCGTTGCCCATCGTGATCGCGTCGAACGGGCAGGCCACCTCGCAGTAGCCGCAGAAGATGCAGCGCGTCATGTTGATCTCGTACACGGCGGCGTAGCGCTCGCCGGCGGAGACCTGGTGCTCGGGCGTGTTCTCGGCGGCCACGACGCGGATGCACTTGGCCGGGCAGGCGGCGGCGCAGAGCGAGCAGCCGACGCACTTCTCGAGCCCCGTGTCCTCGAAGCGGTGCAGCTTGTGGCGGCCGCGGAAGCGCGGGTAGACGGGCGTCTTCTGCTCCGGGTACTCGATCGTCACGGGACCCTCGACGACGCGGCCGAAGGTCGTGCGCAGGCCGCGCAGCGTCTCGCCGAAGGCGCGGTAGACGGCGCCGAGCCCGCCGGGCTCGGGGCCGCGCGGCACCTCCATCGCGTCGGCGGACGGGTCCCAGGGCAACTCAGGTCACCACGAGCACGACGGCGGTCGCCAGCACGTTGAGCGTGGCGAGCGGCAGGAGGATCTTCCATCCGAACGACATGAGCTGGTCGTAGCGCAGGCGCGGTAGCGTCGCACGGATCCAGATGAAGAACACGATGCCGGCGAAGATCTTGAGCGCCATCCAGAGCGGGGCGAGCGCCGTCGGCCCCGGGCCGTGCCAGCCGCCGAGGAAGCAGGCGGCCGCGATCGCCGAGATGATCACCACCTCCATGTACTCGGCGAGGAAGAACGAGCCGAACCGCATGCCGCCGAACTCGGTGTTGTAGCCCGACACGATCTCGGCATCGGCCTCGGGCAGGTCGAACGGCGCCCGCGCCGTCTCGGCGAAGCCGGCGATCAGGAAGACGCAGAAGCCGACGAACTGCGGCACCACGTACCACATGTCGCCCTGCGCCTCGACGATCTGGACGAGCGAGAGCGAGCCGGCCGTCATCGCCACGCCGAGCAGCGACAGCCCGAGCGCGACCTCGTACGAGATGAGCTGCGCCGCCGAGCGCATCGCGCCGAGGAAGGAGTACTTGGAGCCCGACGACCAGCCGCCCAGCATCAGGCCGTAGAAGGCGAGCGAGCCGAAGGCGAAGAAGTAGAGCAGCCCGATCGGCACGTCGATGCCGTAGAGGCCGAAGTCGCCGCCCCAGGCGCCGACCGGCCCGAACGGGATGACGGCGAGCGTGGCCACCGCCGTGCCGATCGAGATCATCGGCGCGATCGCCATCATCCACGGAACCGCGGTCTCGGGCGTGCTCTGCTCCTTCGAGATCAGCTTCACCACGTCGGCGAGCGGCTGCATCAGGCCGCGTGGCCCGACCCGGTTCGGGCCGAGGCGGGACTGGAAGCGCCCGAGCAGCTTGCGCTCGAGGATCAGGATCATCGGCACCGCGGTGAGCACGACCGCGAAGATCACGACCGCCTTCACGATCTGAACGAGCGTCGACTCCATCAAGCGATCGCGGCGGCGACCTTGCTGACCTCGACGGGCCCGGGCTCGAGCGCGGTGGCGCTGTGGTCGGCCGTGCCGGCGATGAGGAACACGCTGCCCGGGTTGACGCCCGAGCGCAGCGCCACCTCGGCGCGCACGCTGGCGCCGTTCGCCGACACGATGATCTCGTCGCCGGTGGCGACGCCGAGCCTGCGCGCGTCGACCGGCGACAGCTCGGCGCGCTGGCGCGGCGCGAGGAACCGGAGCGCGGGCGAGTGCTCCGTGTCGGGTCCCGTCCAGAGCGAGCGCACGGCCCCGAGCCTCAGGCCGTCCGGCGGCGCGGGCGGCTCGGCGAGCGGCTCCGTCGACGGCTCCGCGGCGGGCGCGGCGGCGGCCGCCTCGCGCTCCTGCCAGCGCACGCCGTGGCCGCCGAGCTCGTCGAGCGTGAGCCCCGCGTAGAACGGGACGGCGGCCGCGAGGGCATCGGTCACGAGCGGCGGCCCGGCCGCCGCGAGCGGCGCCCCGACCCGTGCGGCGAGCTCGGTCAGCACCCACCAGCCGGGCCGCACCTCGCCGAGGTGCCCGACCGCCTGGCGAGCGCGCTGGAGGCGGCCGTCCGGGTGGGTGACCGTGCCCTCCTTCTCAGCCCACGACTCCGCCGGGAAGACCACCGCGGCGTGACGCTCGAGCTCGTCGGTCCTGAAGTCGGAGATCGCGACGAGCGCCCCGGCGTCGCCGAGCGCGCTCTCCCAGCGCTCGCGCCCGCTCTGCTCGCGCAGCGGGTCGGCGTGCACGAGCAGCAGCGCGCCGAGCTCGCCCGCGGCGAGCGCGTCGGCCATCGCGGCCGCCTCCCGGCCCGGGCTGCCGTCGGCGCGGCCCGGGCCGAGCCCGGGCACGCAGCCGACCTCACGCAGGCCGCGGCCGTTCGTTCCCTCGGGCACCTCGATCAGCCCCGAGCCGTCGCGACCGCGGAGCTCGAGCGCCTCGGCCACGGCGAGCAGCGCCTCCACCGCCTCGCGGCCCCGGCCGCCATGCGAGACACGCTCACCCCACAGGACGACCGTCTCGCCGGCGCCCTCCAGCAGCTCGGCGACCGCGCGGAGCGGCGCGGCCGGGTCGGCGCCCTCGGCGGCGCCGGTCGGCCCGG
>JBLNDU010000286.1:0-11972 GCA_050261935.1 Nocardioidaceae bacterium
CCGAGCGGCTCGAGCTGCGCGACGAGGGCCTCTTGAAGCTGTTCTTCGCCGCGGCCGCCGAGCCGGGGAAGGTGGTCGAGATCATCGCCGCCAAGCAGCGCCTGATGGAGGAGAAGCTCGCGGCGCTGCGGAGGATCGAGCCGGCCGCGGCCGCGGCGGCCGCGTCGGATCCGTTCCCTCACCTCGTCCTCCGCTACGGGGTCGAGTCGAGCGAGTGGGTGATCGACTGGTGCGAGCGGGCGCGGGCCGAGCTGACCGCGGCGAGCCCGAAGACGAAGAAGCGGAGGGGGAGGGAGGCGTGATGCTCGAGCGACTCGCGCAACTGGCCGAGAAGCGCGGTAGGCGCGTCATCGTCGTCGCCGTCGTGGTCGCGATCGCCGCCGGCGCGCTCGGCGCGGGGGTGGCTGATCGGCTCGCCCCGTACGCGGCCGACGATCCGGCGAGCGAGAGCGTCAAGGCCGACGACCGGCTCGAGCAGGCGGGCTACCGCGGAACGGCCGTCGTCGTGCTCGTGGAGGACGTGAAGGTCGACTCGGCGGCCGGGGCCAGGCGGATCGAGGCCCTGACGCGGCGGATACGGGCGGACCGGGACGTCGCCGCGGTGGCGAGCTTCCACAGCACCGGATCGCGCGACCTCGTCTCGCGCGATGGGCGCTCGACCTACCTAGCCGTTCGGCTCAAGCCCACGGCGGACGACGATGTCCAGGACGCCGGCGAGCGCATCCGCACGGCGCTCGCCGACGAGCCCGGCGTGACCGTCGGCGGCGGCGCCCTCGCCGGGCAGCAGGCGAACGATCAGGTCGAGAAGGACCTGCGCCGGGCCGAGCTGTACGCCTTCCCGATCCTCTTCCTGCTCTCGCTCCTCTTCTTCCGCAGCCTGGTCGCGGCCGCGCTTCCGCTGCTGGTCGGCGGGCTCACGATCGTCACCACGATGCTCGTGCTGAGCGTGGCGAGCGAGCTCGGCTCGATCTCGATCTTCGCGCTCAACCTCGTGATCGGCCTCGGGCTCGGGCTGTCGATCGACTACAGCCTGTTCATCGTCTCGCGCTACCGCGAGGAGATCGCGAAGAGCGGCCCGGGCCTCCAGGCCATGCGGCGGACGATGGCGACCGCGGGGCGCACGGTCCTGTTCAGCTCGCTCACCGTCGCCGGCGCGATCGCCTCGCTGCTCGTCTTCCCGCAGCGCTTCCTGTACTCGATGGGCATCGGCGGCACGCTCGTCGCGCTGATCGCCGCGGCCGTGGCGCTGATCGTGCTGCCGGCGATCCTGGCGGTGCTCGGCACGCGGGTCAACGCGCTCGCGCCCGCCTTCCTCCGCGGCCGCGCCGAGCACGACGCCAGCCCCACCGAGCGCGGCTTCTGGTTCCGGCTCTCAGGCCTCGTCATGCGCTTCCCGGGCCGGATCGCGATCGCGAGCGCGACCCTACTGATCGCGCTCGGGATCCCCTTCCTCGGCATCCGCTTCACCTCGGTCGACGCACAGGTCCTGCCCGACAGCGCGAGCGCGAACCAGGTCGACGATGCGCTGCGGGCCGACTTCCCGCCCTTCCGCGACAACCCGATCCAGGTGGCGGTCGGACCTGGGCGGGGGGAGGCGGAGCGGGTCGCTCGAGGCGCCAGCCGGCTTCCCGGGGTGGCGGAGGTCAGGCCGCCGCTGGCGCTCGCGGGCGGCACCCATGTGGTGGAGGTCATCTCCTCCCATCCGCCGCTCAGCGAGGCCAGTCAGGAGCTGGTCGCCGAGGTGCGGGGGATGGAGGGCAACGGGCTGACGGGCGGCTTCACCGCGCGGTTCGTAGACCTGAAGGACAGCCTCGCCGACCACCTGCCGGCGATGATCGCGATCGTCGTCACGGTCACCCTGGCGGTCCTGTTCGCCTTCACCGGCTCGCTCGTCCTGCCGGTGAAGCAGATCCTGATGAACCTGCTCGGCCTGAGCGCCGTGTTCGGAATCCTGGTACTGATCTTCCAGGACGGACGGCTCGAGGGGCTGCTCGGCTACACGAGCCAGGGCGCACTCGAGGCCACCCAGCCGCTGTTCCTGTTCGTCGTGGCCTTCGGGCTGTCGACCGACTACGGCGTCTTCCTCCTGTCGCGGATCAAGGAGGCTCACGACGCCGGCGCCGCTGACGCCGACGCGGTCGCGATCGGCCTCGAGCGCGTGGGACGCATCGCCACGGCCGCCGCCGTGCTGTTCGCGGTCGCGATCGGAGCCTTCGTGAGCTCCGAGATGATCTTCATCAAGGAGCTCGGGCTCGGGACGGCGTTGGCGGTGCTGATCGACGCGACGATCGTGCGGGCGCTGCTCGTGCCCTCGCTGATGGCGATGCTCGGCAGGTGGAACTGGTGGGCGCCGCGGCCGCTGCGGCGGCTGCACGCCCGGCTCGGGCTCGGCGAGGCCTGAGCCGCCGCCCGGACCGCACGGCGTCGCGGCTAGGCGAACGCCGCGGCCTCGTCGACGAGCCGGAGCCCCAGTCGGTCGACGCTGCGGGCGGTGTTGGAGAACACCACGGCGGCCGCGCGCGGCCCCGGCGCGAACGCCGCGAAGCTGCGAAAGCCGAACGTGCCCCCGTTGTGCCAGACCAGCCTCGGGCGGCGAGGCCGGTTCAGGATCATCCAGCCGAGCCCGAGCTCGAGTCGCTTCCCGATCCGCGCATGCGGTTGCTGCGCCAGCGCCAGCGCGGGCCCAGGCGGCTCGGCAGGCGGGTCGAGGCACGCCGCCAGGAAGCGCAGCATGTCGTGGAGGTTGGAGCGCAGGCCGCCGCCGGCGTCCATGAAGTCGTGGAGTCGCCGCATCGGCCGGCCGCGGCGCGAGTGCCCATCGAGCAGCCTGCCCGACCACGACGGCGCAACGTCGACCGCGGTCGCCTCCATCCCGAGCGGCGCGAGCACGCGCTCCCGCAGGAGATCCTCGTAGCGCCTTCCGGCCCGCGCGGCGAGCGCGTCCCCGAGCAGCCCGACCGCCATGCTCGAGTAGCGCACGCGGCCGCCCGGCGCGCGCCGCGGCGACTGCCGGCTCACGCGGTCGGAGTACTCGGCGGCGCTCACGTCGGCCCACGGGTCGGTCCGGGCCACGCCGAGTGAGTAGGCGAGCTCGCGGCGGGTCATGCGCGGCGGGGCGTTCGGCAGCCCGCTGCGGTGGGTGGCGAGCTCGAGCAGCGTCGGCTCGCGGTGGCGCCACGCCGGGCGTGGGGCGGGAAGGTGTCGGGACAGCGGGTCGTCGAGCGCCACCTCGCCGTGCAGGGTCATGTCGGCGAGCAGCACGCCGGTGAGCGCCTTGGTGATCGAGCCGATCTCGAACAGGCTGAGCTCGTCGGGCGGCTTGCCGGCGGCGGACCATCCCCGGCAGCTCCGCTCGGCGCCGCTGATCATGCCCGCCACGAGCGCGCGGTGCCCGCGCCGCCCGAGCCGCTCGAGCTCCCGGTCGATGAGCCCTCGCATGTCGGGCGTCACGTCGCCTCGTCGCCCGGGGAACGCCCTAGCCATGAGCCCGGGCCGCCCTCGAGCGGCTCCGGCTCGCCTAGCGCGCGTCGAGCACGACCGTCGAGGTGCCGTACCTCGAGGTGGCTCGCAGCCGCGTGTAGATCCGCCTGCCGCGCCAGATCCGCGGGCGAAAGACCGACCCGTGCACGCGGATGTGGGATGCCGGTAGATGGAAGCCCTGCTCATAGCCCGTGAACGTGGCTGAGCGGCGACCCCAGCCCTTCCAGTGGAGCTGCACCAGGTTGACGGCGAGGCCGAACGGGTCGCGCGGCCCCAGCGAGGTGCAGCGGGCCGGCTTGACGCGGAAGGCCCAGGTCGGCTTGAGGGCAGGCTTGTGGCAGATGATGTAGCTCTGCCGCGCGCTGGCCGTGCTGGGCGTCGCGGCGAGCGCCGCGACGGCGACTGCCACTCCGATGAGCTTCTTCACTGAGCCGTCATCTCCGTTGCGAGGCGGACCGTAGCGCCGCGCCACGTTACAGCGCGCTGGCGCGGGGCGACCGGCGGGATCCGCCGGGGAGTTCCCTACGGTGCGGTCCGTGTCGGCCGCCACCTCCCAATGAGATGCCGCCCCGCCGGGATGTCGATCTCAGGGCGTCCCCCGGGCGGCGCCGGTGGCACGATGGGCGCGTGACGCGCGGCGGCATAGCGGCGGACGGCGAGGAGGTGCGGCTCCGGCGTGGAGAGCGCGTGCTGATCCGCCAGGTCAGGCCGGGCGACAAGCCGCTGCTGGTCGGGGGCTTCGAGCGGCTCAGCGCCGAGTCGCGCTACCGGCGCTTCCTGGGGCACATGAGCGAGCTCTCCGACGAGGAGCTCGCCTACCTCACCGAGGTGGACCACTCGAGCCACGAGGCGCTCGGGGCGCTCGAGCCCGAGAGCGGCGAGGGGCTCGGCATCGCGCGCTACATCCGCTCGGCCGAGGACCCCGAGCGCGCCGAGGTGGCGGTCGCGGTGGTCGACGACTGGCAGGGCCGCGGCCTCGGCGCCGCGCTGCTCGAGCGACTGAGCGACCGGGCGCGCGAGGAGGGCATCAGCCACTTCACCGCCGTCGTGCAGCCCGACAACCAGCGGGCGCTCGCTCTGCTCGAGCAGCTCGGCCGCAGCGAGCGGTCCGCGGGCGAGGGGGAGGTGGAGCTCGACATCGAGCTGCCGAGCGAGGGCGGGCTCGGGTCGGAGCTCGCCACGGCGCTGCGGGCGGCCGCCGGCTCGATCTTCAGCTTCCCGGCGCTCGGCGAGCGCATCTCCACGCGGGCCCGCGCGCTCTACGAGGGGCGCACGATCCCCCAGCCCGCGCCCCCATCGCGCGCGCCCGTGGTCGTCGGCACCGACGGCTCGGCGGCCGCGACCGCGGCCGTGCGGGCGGCCGCCGAGCTCGCCCGCACGCTCGAGGCGCCGCTCCACCTCGTGACCGCCTATCGCACGCTCTCCTGGCGGCGCCTCACGCTCGAGCCCGGCGCGGAGGAGCAGCCGCTCGACTGGACCGGGAGGGGGGAAACCGACGCCCACGCGGTGCTCGAGCGCGCGACGGACGCGCTTGGGGACTCCGTCGAGCCCCGCCGGCACGCGGTGCGAGGCGATCCCTCCGAGGTCCTGCTCGACGTGGCGCGTGACCTCGGGGCGCAGCTGCTCGTCATCGGCGACAGCGGCGCGGGCGGCCTGGCGCGCTTCCCGCTGGGGACGGTGCCGCATCGGGTCTCGCACCACGCGCCCTGCAACGTCTTGATCGTCCGGGCCGACCGCTGAGGGCGCGGCCCGCGAGCCGGCGAGCCGGGCGCCGCGGCCTGTGGTCGCGGCGCCCGGGGATCGATCAGCCGGACGACAGCACGACCTTGAGCGCGTCGGTCTCGGCGGCGTTGCCGAACACGTCGTAGGCGTCGATCATCTCGTCGAGCTTGAAACGGTGCGTGGCCAGCGGCAGGGGGTCGAGCCGGCCCTCCGAGATCAGCCGCAGCAGCGTCGGCGTCGACGAGGTGTCCACCAGGCCCGTCGTGATCGTGATGTTCTTGATCCAGAGCGTCTCGAGGTGGAGCGTCACCGGCGTGCCGTGCACGCCGACGTTGGCCACGTGGCCGCCGGGCCGTACGATCTCCGCGCAGAGCTCGAAGGTGGCCGGCACGCCGACCGCCTCGATGACGACGTCGGCGCCCAGACCGTCGCCCAGCTCCCGTATGCGCTCTCCCGCGTCCTCGACCGAGTTGTTGATCGTCGTATCGGCACCGAACTGCTTGGCTCGCGCCAGCCGCCGGTCGGCCATGTCGATCGCGACGATGCGGCTCGGCCCGAGCAGGCGGGCCGTCATGATCGCCGCGAGCCCGACCGGTCCGGCGCCGACGACGGCGACGATGTCGCCCGGCTTCACCTTGCCGTTGAGGACGCCGACCTCGAAGCCGGTCGGCAGGATGTCGGCGACCTGCAGCACGTGCTCGTCCGTGAGGCCCTCGGGCACGGGGTACAGGCCGTTGTCGGCGAACGGCACGCGCACGTACTCGGCCTGGGTGCCGTCGATCAGGTGGCCGAGGATCCAGCCGCCGCCCTCGAGGCACTGGCCGTACATCCCACGACGGCAGTACGCGCAGCGGCCACACGACGAGATGCACGACACGAGCACGCGGTCGCCCTCCTTGAAGCCGCGCACCGAGTCGCCGGTGGCGACGACGGTGCCGACCGCCTCGTGGCCGAGCGTGCGGCCGTCCGTGACCGCGGGCACGTCGCCCTTCATGATGTGCAGGTCCGTCCCGCAGATCGTCGTCGTGTCGATCCGGACGATCGCGTCCGTCGGCTCGACGATGCCGGGATCCGACTTCGACTCCCACTTCTTGTCGCCCGGGCCATGGAACACCAGCGCCTGCATCTCGCCTCCACTCGTAGGGGTCTCGCCCGAGCCGCCGCGGCGTCGCCAGCGGCGTCTTGGCGCGTCCGGATGGAACCTACCCAAGACGCCCGTTCCTGCACCGTGGCGCGAGGCCGGCCGCGCGCCCGCGATCTGGGAGCGCCGCGCGCGGCTTCAGAAGTCGCGCCGGCCGGCGAGGCGCTCGCTCGCGCCGGGCCGCGTGAGCTCGTACAGCGCGATGCGGTGGCCACCGCGCGTCTCCACGGACCGGAGCGGGCCGTGCGGGATCCCGAGCGCGGGCCCCGCGTCGAAGCCGCGCGCCTCGAGCCGCGCGACCGCGGCGGCGAGGTCGGGGACGCGGTAGACCAGGATCGGCCGCTCGCCCTCGAGATGGTCGGCCAGCAGCAGCTCGGGCGGCTCGGCCCCGACCTGCAGCATCGCCACGCGGGCGCCGAACGCCTCGATCGCGAAGACCACGCGGGCGCCGAGGAAGCGCTCGAGCTCGGCCGCCTCGGCGGCGACGTCCCGGCTCGGCATGTAGAGGAAGTCGAGCCGGCCGAGGGCGGCCGCGTCCTCCGCTACCGGACCACCTTGATGTTGAAGTCGCCGGTCCCGATCGCCCCCCAGAGTCGCAGCCAGAGCGGTAGGTAGCTCTCGGTGCCGCGCGCGGCGCTGATGTCGCCGAGGTCGATGATCGATTCGTCGGGCCAGCCGAACGCATGCAGCAGCTCGCGAGCCTGGCGCTTGGCGCCCTCCTCGTCGCCGCAGACGAAGACGTCGTGGTCGCTGCCCAGGCGTCCCGGGTCGACCATCACCTCGCAGTTCATCGTGTTGAGCGCCTTGACGACCAGCGCCCGCGGGAAGGCGCGCTGGATCCGCTCGCCGAGGCTGTCGGTCCCGGACACGAACAGCGTCGGCGGCATGCCCTGCGAGAAGTCGAGCGGGTTCGAGACGTCGATCACGATCTTGCCGCCGAGCCGCTCCTCGCCGGCGGAGCCGAGCGCGTCGAGCGAGCCCGCCCCGGCCGTGCAGTTGAAGAGCAGCTCGCCCGCCTCGGCCGCGTCGGCGAAGGTGCCGTTGCTAGCCGCCTCCCCGGCCTCAGCCGCCCAGGCGAGGGCGACCTCGTTGTCCGCGTCGCGCGAGCCCATCGTGACCTCGTGGCCGAGCCCGACGAGCCGCGTGGCGATCGTCCGCCCGACCATGCCGGTGCCGAGCACCGCGATCCTCATCCAGTGCCTCCCTTTCCCTGTCCGCCGCTGACTGCTGGCATGAGGCATGAATATCGGGTGCCTGCAAGACGATCTATGATCCGCCGTCTGCCTTCGTTGATCGATCATCCGAAAGCTCCGTGGACCCGCTGACCGAGGTGCTGCACGACGTCCGCCTGGCCGACTGCTTCTACTGCCGCAGCGAGCTGAGCGCGCCCTGGGGCCTCGAGATCCCCGCGCGCGACTGCGCGAGCTTCCACTTCGTGGCCGAGGGCGCCGCCTGGCTCAACGCCGGCAACGAGCGGCTGCCGCTGCGGGCGGGCGACCTCGTCGTGCTGCCGCACGGCGGCGGTCATCGCCTCGGGAGCGCCCCGGACGCGGCGGCGCGCCCCATCCACGAGCTGCCGCACGAGAAGCTCGGCGCGAGCGCGGCGCTCCTCCGCCACGGCGGCGGCGGCGAGCCCGCCCTGCTGCTGTGCGGCGGCGTGCGCTTCGACGCCGGCGACGACGCCCTCGTCGCGCTGCTGCCCGACGTGCTGCACGTGCGCGCCGACGCCGGCGATGCCGAGCGCTGCCTCGCCGCCACCCTGACGGCGATGGGGATCGAGGCGGCGCGCCCCCGCCCCGGGAGCGAGACCGTGATCACGCGCCTGGCCGACGTGCTCGTGATCCACGCGCTCCGCAGCTGGCTCGAGACGAGCCGGGAGGCGCGCGCCGGCTGGCTCGGGGCGCTGCGCGACGAGCAGATCGGGCGTGCCCTCGCGCTCATGCACCGCCATCCCGAGCGGCGCTGGACCGTGGCGTCGCTCGCCGCGACCGTGCACATGTCGCGCGCGGCGTTCGCCCAGCGCTTCACCGAGCTCGTCGGTGTGGCTCCGATGACCTACCTCACGCGGCGCCGGATGCGCCTGGCGACGGGCTGGATCCGCGACGGCGAGCTCGCGCCCGGCGAGGTGGCGCCACGGCTCGGGTATGGCTCGGTCGCCGCCTTCAGCCGCGCCTTCAAGCGCCACGTCGGGGTGGCGCCGGGCTCAGTCCGGCAGCGCGCCGCCTGAGGCTCGACGGCTGAGGCGCGGGCGCCGGCTGCGGCACGCTCGCGCCCGTCGTGCGCGGGCGCGCCGCCTTCGACCGTTCAGCGCCCCGGGCGGGCGGCGGGAGTCGGGCCCTCCGCGGAGCGGTCGCGCAGCACGCGCCGGAGGATCTTGCCGGACGGCGAGCGCGGGATCTCGTCGACGAGCTCGACGGCGCGCACCCGCTCGTACGGGGCTACGCGCTCCGCCACCCAGCCCATGAGCGAGTCGGGCGCCACCCCCTCGCAGCAGGTGACGTAGGCCTTCGGCGCCTCGCCGCCCTCGGGATCGGGGATCGGCACCACGGCAGCGTCGAGGACGGCCGGGTGCGAGACGAGCAGCGCCTCGAGCTCGGCCGGGGCGACCTGGTAGCCCTTGTACTTGATCAGCTCCTTGAGGCGGTCGACGATGCGGAACTCGCCGCGGTCGTCGACGCGCGCGATGTCGCCGGTGCGAAGCCAGCCGTCGGCGGTGATCGTGCGCGTGGTCGCCCCGGGGTTGTGGAGGTAGCCGCGCATGACCTGCGGGCCGCGCACCCAGAGCTCGCCGTCGCCGTCCGTGTCCGCGCCCGTCTCGGGGTCCACGATCCTCGCCTCCGTGCTCGGGGCGAGCCCGCCGATCGCGCCGGGCGACGCGCGATCGACGTCGTCGTCGGCGGTGAGGTGCGTCACGGGGCTCGCCTCGGTCATCCCGTACCCCTGCCGGATCGGGCAGCCGATCCGCTCCTCGGCGCGCAGGGCGAGCTCGTCGTCGAGCGGGGCGGCGCCCGAGACGACCAGCTTCAGCGAGGAGAGGTCGAAGCGCTCGACCGCCGGGGCCTTGGCCAGCGCGAGCACCACGGGTGGCGCGACGTGCGCTCGCGTGACGCGGTGCTCCTCGATGATCGCGAGGAAGCGCTCGAGCTCGAAGCGCGCGAGCGTGACGATCTTCGCGCCCCGCGACAGCCCGAGGTTCAGCACCACGGTTTGACCGTAGATGTGGAAGAAGGGCAGGATGCCGACGAGCACGTCGTCGCGGTCGATCCGGTGAATGGCCCCGGTCTGCTCGATGTTCGCCACGAGGTTGCGGTGCGTGAGCATCACGCCCTTGGCGATGCCGGTGGTGCCGCTCGAGTAGGGGATCGCCGCCAGCGCCTCGTCCGGGTCGATCTCGACCTCGGGCGGTGCCCCGGCTCGCTGCATCAGCGCGGCGAACGGCGGCGCGCCGTCGGCCTCGCCGAGTACGTAGGTCTGCGCGACGCTCGCCTCCGCCGCGGCGGGCAGGGCCTCGCCGAGGAGCGGCGCCGCAGCCACCAGCACGCGGGCCCCGGCGTCCCGCATCTGCGTGGCCAGCTCGCGGCGCGTCAGAAGCGGGTTGAGCGGCGTGACCGCGGCGCCCAGCGACACGGTGGCGTGCAGGACCACCGGGTAGGCGGCGACGTTCGGGCTCAGCAGGGCGAGCACGTCGCCCGCTCCCAGCCCGGCGCCCGCGAGGCCGGCGGCGGCCGCCCTCACCTGGGCCGCGAGCTCGGCGTAGGTCGTGGCCTTGCCGGTCACGCCGTCCACGAGCGCCGGCTTGTCGCCCAGCTCGGCCGCGCGTGCAAGCGCGTGGTCGCTCAGCGCCAGCGGCGGGACCTCGACGTCGGGGTGAGCGCTGCGATGGATCATCGGATGGCGCCCCGGGGCCAGCGGGACCCGCGTGGGTCGCGCGTGGCGGGCGGGCCGGGGACGGTACGCCCCCGCGAAGCGCTGTCAAGCCCCCTCCCGAGGCGGCGGCTCCACGAAAAACGCTGGGCACCGGCTAACCTCATTGGTGAGAACCCATCGCCGGGTGTGTCACGCCTCCTGCACCCTCCGTGGTCTCTATCCAACCTGGGGGCAGCAAGGCGGACCGCATGAGCGACCAGTTGGACGGGCAGCCGGAGAGCTCGGCGCGCGGCGAGGCCGCGTGGAAGCAGGTCAGGGAGGCCGTCGCGGCCCGCAACCAGCGCACCCAGAAGGCCGGGCGCGAGCAGCGGCAGGCACACGAGCGCCAGCGCGCGGGCGCGCGGCGCGCCGCCGAGGCCAAGGCTCAGGCGCGGCTGGTCGCCGGCCGGCGAACGCCACGGAGCGAGGCGACCGAGTGACCACCCAGCGGGAGCGGGCTGAACAGAGGCGCAGCGAGAAGCTGGCGCTGATCAGCGAGCAGCTCGAGACCGGTCAACTGACGATCAGGCAGATGACCCCGGCCGAGCGGGCGGAGCACCCGCCCCGCCCGCGGCCAGCGACGCGACGGCGCCCCTGAGGGCGACGCGCGTGCGCTGGTGAGGGCGAGGCGCGGGCGCCCCTGAGCCGTCGTACGGCGCTCGGCTCAGCCGACCACGCGCACGTTGACCGCGCGCGGACCCTTGGCGTCTGCCTCGGCCTCGTAGGAGACCTTGGCGCCCTCGGCGAGCGACTTGAAGCCGTCGCCCGCGATAGCGCTGTGATGCACGAACAGGTCCTTGCCCGGCTCGTCAGGCGTGACGAAGCCGAAGCCCTTGTCGTCGCTGAACCACTTCACGGTTCCGGTGGCCATGCTGGTACCTCCACTGCTTGCGTGCTGCGTACGTGGAGGATGCTGTGGAGCAACGACAACGGGCGCTGGCACTGGGTAGTCGAGCGGAAGCTCGACGCGAACGCCTGGGACGGTAGCACCTCGCGAGGTCACCGTCCGAGACGGGGAGGAGGCGCGCGCGCCGCGGCGAACGCCTAGGCAGGGTCGGGGCGCCACGGCGCCGACAGTTAGAGGCGAGCGCAAGGGAGAGCCACGTGGAGGCGATGAGGACGGCGGAGGACGAGCGCGAGCTGTTCGGCCAGGTCGGGCGGCTGTGGTGGATGTGGCTCGTGGTGGGCATCGCGTGGATCGTGATCGCGCTCGTGGTGCTCCAGTTCGACCGCGCATCGGTCACGACGGTCGGCGTGCTGGTCGGGCTCATGTTCCTCCTGTCCGGCTTCCAGCAGTTCGCGATAGCGGCGGTCGCAGACCGGATGAAGTGGCTCTGGGCGCTGTTCGGGGTGCTGTTCGTGATCGCCGGCGTGATCGCGCTGATCAGCCCCGAGAACACCTTCGCGGCGATCGCCGACGTGCTCGGCTTCCTGTTCCTGCTCGTGGGCGCCTTCTGGATCATCCAGGCGTTCGTGGAGCGGCACGTCTACGAGCTCTGGTGGCTCGGCCTCATCGCCGGCATCGCGATGGTCGTGCTCGCGTTCTGGACGAGCGGCCAGTTCTTCATCACGAGGGCCTACGTGCTGCTCGTGTTCGCCGGCATCTGGGCGCTCATGGAGGGCGTGACCGACATCGTGCGGGCCTTCCAGATCCGTGGCCTGAGGTCGGCGCTGGCGCCTGACGAGCGCGCGCGGGGTGGCGCGCGGGACGCCGGGCCGCTGG
>JBLNDU010000287.1:0-2942 GCA_050261935.1 Nocardioidaceae bacterium
GCGAGGGCTCCGGCACGGCCGGACCGGGGGGTGGCGCGGGCGCCGGGCTGGGCGGCGCGTCCGGCACGGCCGGACCGCCTGGCGCGTCCGGAAGCGGAGCGTCGGGCGCCCGCGGCGCCGGCACCTCGGCCCGCGCCGGCGCTTCTAAGAGAGCTCGCGACCGCCTCGAGGGCCCCGATGCCCTGGATGCCGCGGTCGAAACGGGCCGGCGCGAGCGCTGCGTCGGTCGCCCGTCCGTCTAGCCGCGCGTGGCGAAGTCGGTGACGTAGGTCAGCGCCGGCCCGTCTTCGGTCGGCACCGGCGCGCCAAAGGCGACCCCGATCCCGATGTCGCGGAAGCTCCGGGTCAGGATGTTGAGACGGTGGCCCGGGCTGCGCATCCAGGCGTCGACGACCGAGCTCGGCGCTGCGCCCCGCCCGCTGCCCCAGGCCAGGTTCTCGCCGACGAGCCAGGTGCGGGCGCCGCGCAGGTAGCCGGTGCGGCGGATCCGGTCGAGGAAGCTCGCTCCGCCTAGCGACCCGTGGGCGAAGTAGTCGTGCCGCGCCATGTCGTCCGCGTGGCGCCTCGCGGCGAGCGAGAGCGCGCGGCTCAGCCGCAGCCGGCCGAGCCCGTGCTGCGCGCGTCGCTGGTTCAGGAGGCAGAGCGTGGCGTCGACGACGGCCCGCTTCGTAGCCGCCGGGGGCTGCGCGTGCGCGCTCCGGCACGCCGACCGAGCGGTCGCGTCCGGTCCGGCCGCGAGGGCCAGCGCCGTCACGGCGACGAGGGAGGCGGGCACGAGGGCATGGCGGCGCGGGCGGCGCATAACCTCTGGCACGGCTCGCCAGCCGCGCGCGGGCGCCCGAGCGCCGTGGGCGGGGGTGGACGGATGTCCGAGGCGTTTCGTCGTTCGCGGGTCGGGGAAGCGGGGGGCGGTGCCCGCGGCGGCGATCCTCGACGTCGACGGAACCCTCGTCGACACGAACTATCAGCACGCGCTCGCCTGGTACGAGGCCTTCCGCCAGCACGGCATCGTGCTGCCTATCTGGCGCATCCACCGCCACATCGGGATGGGCGGCGACCAGCTCGTGGCGGCGCTCTGCGACGAGCGCGTCGAGCGCGAGCAGGGCGATGAGATACGCGCGGCGGAGGCGCCGCTCTACCTCACGATGATCGAGCGGGTGGAGCCGCTCGCCGGCGCCCGGGGACTGATCGAGGACCTCAAGCAGGACGGCCACGCCGTCGTGCTGGCCAGCTCCGCCAAGGCGCAGGAGATGGACCACTACCTCGACCTGCTCGAGGCCCGCGAGCTCATCGACGGCTGGACGACCTCCGCCGACGTCGAGGCGACGAAGCCCGAGCCCGACCTTGTCCGGGCCGCGGTCGACAAGGTGGGCGGCGGCGAGGCGGTGATGGTCGGCGACTCGACCTGGGACTGCGAGGCCGCGCGGCGCGCCGGGCTCGAGACGCTCGCCGTCCTGACCGGCGGCTTCTCCGAGGAGGAGCTGAAACAGGCTGGCGCCGCGGTCGTGTTCGGCTCGATCGAGGAGCTCCGCGGCGCGCGCGAGCGGACCTCGCTCGCATCCGGCTGAGCCCGCGGCCGGGCTACAGCTCGAGCGTCGCCTGGGCGGGCGGATAGGTGAGCCGGCCCCGCTCGACGATCGCGAACGGCGTCAGCTCGTGGCGCTCGACGTCGCCGCGCGCGCTCAGGTGCAGCACCTCGACGCCCCGCGCCACGAGCGCGTCGGAGAGCAGCCGCCGGTGGCAGCGCCACCACTGCGCCTCGGCGCACATGACGGCGGTGCGGCGCTCCGCGGCCAGGAGGAGCAGCCGCTCGAGCGCGTCCGCGAACTCCGGCGACGCCATGTGGTCCGCGTAGCCCCGGAACTGCGGGTTTCGCCAGCCGCTGTTAGGCGACCCCGCCAGCGGCGCGCGCCGGCCGCCGAGCCCCTCGAGGTGCTGGTAGCCGATGCCGCTCTCGGCGAGCAGCCGCTCGAGCGCGGCGGCGTTCGTCCACGGGACGCGCCGCGAGGCGGGGTGTCGGCGCACGTCGGCCAGCAGCTTGACGTCCTGCGCGCGCAGGGACGCGATGAAGTCCGCCCCCTCGAGGGTCGAGTGGCCGATCGTCAGCAGCGTGCCGGCGGGCAGGTGCGCAATTTCGCGCCCGTGCGGGCTTGCGCGCAAGTCGCGCGGGGTAACTTGTAAAGGGTGCCGCGCGCGATCTGGAGCGGAGCGATCAGCTTCGGGCTGGTCAACATCCCGGTGAAGCTCGTCAGCGCCGTGAATCGCAAGACGGTGCGCTTCCACCAGCTCGACGGCGGCGACAACGGGCGCATCGCCCAGAAGCGGATCAATCCGCGCACGGGCGAGGAGGTGCCCTTCGAGCGGATCGTGAAGGGCTACGAGATCGGGCCCGACAGCTACGTCGTGGTCACGCCCGAGGAGCTCGACGCGCTCGCGCCCGACCGAACGCGCTCGATCGAGATCGAGGACTTCGTGGACCTCGAGGAGATCGACCCGATCTTCTACGACCACCCCTACTACCTCGCGCCCGACAAGGGCGCCGAGAAGGCGTACCGGTTGCTGCTCGACGCCATGCGCGAGGCCGGCAAGGTCGCGATCGCGCGGGTCGTCATCCGCTCGAAGGAGCAGCTCGTGGCGATTCGTCCGCGCGATGGCGTGCTCACCATGGAGACGATGCTGTTCGCCGACGAGGTGATCGACCCGGACAAGCTCGACGAGCTGCCCGAGAGGGACGACAAGGCCACGAGCAAGCGCGAGCTCGACATGGCGCAGCAGCTGATCGAATCGCTCTCGGGCGACTTCGACCCCGGCAAGTACCACGACGAGTACCGCGAGCGCGTGCTCGAGCTGATCGAGCGCAAGGCGCAGGGTGAGGAGGTGGTGCTCGAGGCGCCGCCGGAGGAGCCCGCGAGGGCGCCCGACCTGATGGCGGCGCTCGAGGC
>JBLNDU010000288.1:0-4072 GCA_050261935.1 Nocardioidaceae bacterium
TGAGCGACGCGCTCGCCGGCGTCCGGGTGCTCGACCTCACGCGGCTCGTGCCGGGCGGCGTCTGCTCACAGCTCCTGGCCGACTTCGGCGCCGACGTGCTCAAGGTCGAGGACACCGGCGCCGGCGACTACCTGCGCTGGGCGACGCCCACCTACGAGGGCGCGGAGGACTCCGCCGCGTCGGCGCTCTTCATCGCGCTGAACAGGGGCAAGCGCTCGATCCGGCTGGACCTGAAGCACGAGCGCGGCCGCGAGGTGCTGCTGCGGCTGGCGCGCGAGCACGACGTGCTGGTCGAGTCGTTCCGCCCCGGCGTGCTCGAGCGGCTCGGCATCGGGCTCGAGCGGCTGAGCCAGGAGAACCCACGCCTCGTGGTCTGCGCGATCTCCGGCTACGGGCAGGACGGGCCCTACCGCGAGCGCGCCGGGCACGACCTGAACTACCTCGGCCTGAACGGGCTGCTCGACCTGACCGGCGAGGAGGGCGGGCCGCCCGTCCAGTCCGCCGCGCAGGTGGCCGACCTCGGCGGCGGCGCGCTCATGGCGGCGTTCGGCATCCTGGCGGCGCTGCGCGAGCGTGAGCGCTCGGGCCGCGGGCAGCTCGTGGACGTGTCGATGCACGACGGCTCGCTCGTGTGGCTCGCGCTGTCCGCGGCACGCTACCTGTGCGACGGCGAGCCGCCGCACAGGGGGCACTTCGAGCTCGCCGGCGGGCTCGTCTGCTACCGGCCCTACGAGTGCCGGGACGGCTGGGTGACGCTGGCGGCGCTCGAGCCCAAGTTCTGGCGCGCCTGGTGCGAGGGCCTCGGGCGCGACGACCTGCTCGAGTGCCAGTTCGACCCGCCTGGCTCCGACACGCACCGCGAGCTCGAGCGCGTCTTCCGCCAGCGCACGCGCGCCGAGTGGGGCGCGTTCGGCGCCGAGCACGACTGCTGCCTCGAGCCGGTGCTGGGGCTCCACGAGGCGCTCGACTCCGAGCTCGTGAGGGCCCGCCACATGGTCGTGGGGCTCGACCAGCCGGGCGCGGAGGGCGTCCGTCAGCTCGGAGTGCCGGTCGGCCTGTCGCGCACTCCGGGCGCCGCCCACGGCGCGGCGCCCGTGCTCGGCCAGCACACCCACGCCGTGCTCGCCTCGCTCGGCTACTCGGCCGAGGAGGTCCGCGCGCTCGAGGAGGCCGGCGCGGTGGCGGGGCCGAGCGAGGGGACGCGGGGGAGCTTCCTGGCATAGCGCCGCCGCGCCGCGTTCGCGGCCAGCCGCTCTCGGCGGCTAGCCTCGATGCGAGTGCCCGAGCTCGCGATCGAGGCCGAGGGGCTGCGCAAGCGCTACGGCGAGGTGCGCGCGCTCGACGGGATCGATCTCCGGGCGGCCGCCGGCACCGTGCTCTGCCTGCTCGGCCCGAACGGCGCCGGCAAGACGACCGCCGTGCGGATCCTCACGACGCTGCTGCGCCCGGACGGCGGCAGCGCGCGCGTGGCCGGCTGCGACGTGGTGCGCGACGCCGCGACGCTCCGCGCGCGCATCGGGCTCGCCGGCCAGTACGCCGCCGTCGACGAGAACCTGACCGGGCGCGAGAACCTCGAGATGGTCGGGCGGCTCTATCACCTGCGCCGCCCGGTGGCGCGCGAGCGCGCCGATGAGCTGCTCGAGCGCTTCGACCTGGCCGAGGCGGGCGGGCGGCTCGTGCGCACCTACTCGGGCGGCATGCGACGCCGGCTCGACCTCGCGGCGGCGCTCGTCGCGCGGCCGCCCGTGCTGTTCCTCGACGAGCCGACGACGGGGCTCGACCCGCGCAGCCGCCTGGGGCTGTGGGAGACGATCTCGGCGCGCGTGGCGGCCGGCACGACGGTGCTGCTCACGACGCAGTACCTGGATGAGGCCGACCGGCTGGCCGACCGGATCGCGGTCATCGACCAGGGCCGCGTGATCGCGGAGGGCACCTCCGACTCGCTCAAGGACCGGGTCGGCGGCGAGCGCCTCGAGGTGGAGCTCGAGGACTCGAGCGCCGCCGAGGCGGCGCTGAGCGCGCTCGCCGGGATGGCCGACGAGCCGCCGGCGCGCGAGGACGGGATCGTACGCGTGCCGGTCAGCCGGCGCCCGGGCGCGATCGCCGAGGCGGTCCGCCGCCTCGACGAGGCGGGTGTCGGCGTCGACGACGTGGCCGTGCGGCGCCCGACGCTCGACGATGTCTTCATCGCGCTGACGGGACACGCCGCCGAGGCAGCGGACGACGACGGGGAGCGCGGGCGGTGAGCGGCGTCGCGATGGCCGTCTCCGACGCGCTCGTCGTAACGAGGCGCAACCTGCTGCGCATCCCGCGCGCACCCGACCTCGTGCTGGCCTTCACGGTGCAGCCGATCATGTTCGTGCTGCTGTTCGTCTACGTCTTCGGCGGGGCGATCCGCACGCCGGGCTACGACTACGTCGACTACCTGATCCCCGGGATCGTCGTGCAGACGATGGCCTTCGGCGGGTTCGTGACCGCGATCAGCCTGTCGGAGGACCTGCGCAAGGGGCTGATCGACCGCTTCCGCTCGCTGCCCATGGCTCGCTCGGCGGTGCTCGCGGGAAGGACGACGGCCGACATCGCCACCAACCTCGTCGCGCTCGGCGTGATGATCTCGGTCGGGCTGCTCGTGGGCTTCTCGTTCGGGTCGAGCGCCCTCGAGGTGGTGGCCGGCTGCCTGCTCATGCTGCTCTTCGGGCACGCCTTCTCGTGGATCTTCGCCTTCCTCGGGTTGACCGCGTCCTCGCCCGAGTCGGCCCAGTCGCTCGGATTCATCGCGATCTTCCCGCTCACCTTCGCCTCGTCGGCCTTCGTGCCCGTCGAGTCGATGCCGGCTGGGCTCGAGGCGTTCGCGAGGGTCAACCCCTTCACGACCGCCGTCGACGCGATGCGCGCGCTCTTCCTCGGCGCCCCCGCCGGCGACGACGTCTGGGGCGCCGTGGCCTGGTCCGTGGGACTGATCGTCGTCTTCTCGGCGCTGTCGGTCTGGCGCTACCGGCGCGCCGTGGGCGCGTAGGCGGCGGACCGCCGCTAGGGCCCGGCCGCCCCGCGCGCCACGCCGCCGCTCTCCACGACCGCCGCCGTGCGCCGCGCGGACTCGGCCGGCGCCCGCACGACCTGGAAGTCCGGGTGGCGCACCCAGGTCGGGGCGTAGCGCACGCGTCGCACGCGCGCGCCGGCGGGTCCGACCTCCATGTCGAGCAGCGCGATCATGCCGTCCTGCGATGCCGCGACGCAGCAGGCCGAGGTCTGGTTCGAGAGCAGGTTCCCCTCGCCGAAGACGACTGGCTTGCCGTTCACGCGCCACACCGGCTGCACCACGTGCACGTGCTGACCGATCACGGCGGTGACGTCGGGCGAGCGGGTGAGCCGGCTCGCGAGCGCGCGCTGCGCGGCACTCGGCTCGTGCACGTACTCCGTGCCCCAGTGGACGCTCACGATCACGGCGTCGGCGCCGGCGCGCCGCGCCGCGCGCGCGTCGGCCAGGATGCGCGGGGCGTCGGCGAAGTGGAGCAGGTAGCGCTGCGGCGGGCGCACCACGCCCGGTATGCCGGGGTGCACGTAGGCGAGGAAGGCGACCTTGCGGCCCTTGGCGCCCAGCATCGTCCACGGCCTCCCGCGCGGCGACAGGCTCGTGCCCGAGTGGCTCACCCGCTGGCGGTTGAGCGCGCGGATGGTGAAGCGAACGAGCGAGTCGCCACCGTCGAGCGAGTGGTTCGAAGCCGTGCTGCACGCGTCCCAGCCCGTCCAGCGGATCGCCTCGGCGAGCTCCGCGGGCGCGCGGAAGGAGGGCCAGCCGCTCGGCGTGCCGTTCGTGAGCGGCACCTCGAGGTGGCAGATGGCGAGGTCGGCCGGCGAGACGATGCCCCGCACGGTCCGCAGCATGGGGCGGAAGTCGTAGCGCCGGCCGCCGCCGTTCAGAAGCGCTCGCTGGTGCACGGGCCCGTGGATGAGCAGATCGCCGCTCGCGGCCACCGTGAAGCGCACCGGCTCCTCGACCCGCGCCTCGGCGCCCGCGGCGGCCGCACCACGCCCGGTATGCCGGGGTGGACGTAGGCGAGGAAGGCGACCT
>JBLNDU010000289.1:0-8770 GCA_050261935.1 Nocardioidaceae bacterium
GCGAGGTCTCCCCGTACTTCCACGAGGTCGTGGAGGAGGGCGATCGGCTCGAGGTGCGCGGGCCGTTCGCCTCCTAGCCGCTGATGGCGATGCTGCGCCACCGGCGCCGGACGATGCCCGAGCTGCCGATGCGGCTCGTCTACTCGGTCAGGTCCGCCGACGAGGTGATCTACGCCGACGAGCTCCCGGGGGACGCGCTGCTCACCTTCACCCGCGAGCCGCCCGAGGGCTGGACGGGCCACACGGGGCGGATCGACTCGTCGATGATCGAGGCGGCGGCGCCCGGCCGGGCCACCGCCTTCGTGTGCGGGTCGAACGGCTTCGTCGAATCCGCCGTGGACCTGCTGCTCGCGGCGGGCCTCGAGCCCGGTCGCATCCGCACCGAGCGCTTCGGGCCGAGCGGCTGAGCCGGCGGCCGAGGCACGCGAACGCCGGTAGGCTCGGCTCGTGGACGTACCGGTGCTCGTCGCCGGCGCGGGCCCGGTCGGGCTGAGCCTGGCCTGTGAGCTCGAGCGGCACGGCGTGGAGTACCGGATCGTGGATTCCGCGCCGGCGCGGGCCGCCGTGTCGCGCGCCACCGACCTCCACGCCCGCAGCCTCGAGCTCTGGGACCACACGGGCGTCGCCGAGGCGATCCTCGCTGCGGCGCTGCCGATCACGGGCGTTCCGCTCTTCTCCGCCGGACGGGAGGTCGCCCGGCTCGACTTCGGCGGCGTCGACAGCCCGTTCCCGGCCGCGGTCAGCCTGCGTCAGCGCGACCTTGAGGCGCTGCTCGAGGAGCACCTCGACGCCCCGGTCGAGCGCGACGCGCCGGTGCGGCTCGTGCGCCAGGACGGCGAGGGCGTCGTGCTAACGGTCGGACGGGATGAGGTTCGAGCCGGGTACCTCGTCGCCTGCGACGGCGTTCACAGCAGCCTGCGCGAGGCGCTCGGCATCCCCTTCGACGGCGGCGACTACCCAGGTCGCTGGGCGGTGATGGACGCCACGGTCGAGGGCTGGCCCTACGGTCCGGGCGAGATCCCGGTCTTCCTGGACGAGGAGGGCCTCTGGGCGATGCCGCTTCCGGGCGGGCGCCTCCGGCTCTTCTTCCGCGACGACCGCGCCGGGGAGCGCCCCGACCTGGCGGACGCCCAACGGGCGATCGATCGGCACGTGCCGGGCCGGCCGCGCATCCGCGCGGCGGACAACCTCGCCTGCTTCTCCCTGCACCATCGCGTCGCGCGCCGCTTCCGATCGGGCCATGTCCTGCTCGCGGGCGACGCCGCGCATGCGATGACGCCGGTGAACGGCCAGGGCATGAACACGGGCGTGCAGGACGCCTACAACCTCGCCTGGAAGCTGCGGCTCGCGCTCCAGGGGGCGCCGCCCGCGGTGCTCGAGTCCTACGAGTCCGAGCGCCGGCCGGTGGCCCTTGCGACCGTGAAGGCATCCGATGAGGTCCACGACGCCAACGTGCTGAGCGGCGAGGCGGCCACGGCGCGGGATCGCGCCCTCGCCGCCGCGCTCGCCACGCCGGCTCAGGTCCTCGCCGCCGTGGAGGCGGGGCACGAGCTGGGGATCGCCTACCCGGATGGTCCGCTCGCCGCGGGCCGCGTGCCCGCCGGGGCGCTCGGCGTACTCCCGGGGCAGCGCGTGCCGGACGCCGGGCCACTCGTGCGCGCCGACGGCTCGACAACCTCGCTTCGCGAGCTCCTGCGCGCCCCCGAGCTCCAGCTCTGGATCTGCGCCGGCGCGCGCGAGCCGGACGCCGCGCTGGCGCTGGCCGACCGCTTCGGCCGCGTCGTCCGGACGCGCGTGCTCGTCATCCGCGACCGACCTCCCCCGGCGCCGCACGGCGTGGAGCTCGTGGCCGATCCGGCGCTCCACGCGCACGGGCGCCTCGGCGCCGTGGCCGACACCGCGTACGTCGTGCGACCGGACGGGCATCTCGCTTTCCGCTGCGAGCCGCCCGACGCCGGCTGGCTCGCCGATCGGCTCCGGGCGGTCGGCGTTCCCGCGCCGACGGGGAGCGCCGGCCGCGCTGGCGCGTAGCCGCTCAGCGGCGTACGCTGCGTCCACGGCATCGTCGGAAGGGGGAGGAAGTGGACGCGGCCGAGCTCGTCAGGGACATCACGTTCAAGATGTGCGATCACGACTTCGATCTCGACCTCGTGAAGTCGACCTTCTCGGACGACTTCGTGCACAACGCGAACGGGGCAACGAGCGACAAGGCCGGCTACCTCGCGCGTGGACACGAGTACCGCGACCAGTACGCCAGCATCGACCGGCCTGAGTTCGATGAGCTCTTCGCGGTCGGCGATCGCGTCGTCGCCGCCTACACGCTGCGGCTGGAGCGCAAGGACGGGTCCGCCGAGCGGATGGCCGTGATGGCCATCTGGACGCTGGCCGACGGCAAGGTCACCGCGCTGCGCGAGGTGGACGCCCCGGCCGCGTAGCGGCCGCGGCCGGCTCACTTGCGCGGGGGCCCGCGATCGTCGCGGGCCCCGCGTCAGCCGCCCATGCGGTAACGGCGTCAGCCGCCCACGCGGTACGGCCGCATCATCTCGTTGTCCTCGTGCTCGAGGATGTGGCAGTGCCAGACGAAGAGGCCGGGGCGGTCGAACAGGGCCTTCACGCGCGTGACCTCGTTCGGATAGGCGATCACGGTGTCCTTGCGTCCGGCCTCCCAGCTCGCGGGCGGCCGTCGGCTGCCGCCCGCGATCGGCTGGCGGTCGACGACCTCGAAGGTGATCTCGTGGATGTGGATCGGGTGGGCGTCGGCGGTCAGGTTATGGATCTCCCAGACCTCGATCGCGCCGGCCGCCGGGTTCTCCGTGATCGGCTCGTCCCAGCCGAGCGGGTTGCCGCCGCCGTCGGGCCGCAGCGTGCCGAGGTCGGCCTCGACCGCTCCGAACGGCTCGCCGCTCCGGCAGTCGAGGACGACGTTGCCGTTCGGGTCGGTGCGCGCCAGCACGGTCGCGGACGACTGCTCGTTCAGCGACACCTGGCGCGAGCCCGTGGGGCCGCCGAGCGGCGCGATCGCCGGAAGCCGGAGCCGGCTCGGCGGCGTGCTGCGGTCGGCGCTCGTCGCCGGGACGACGCGGAAGCGCATCACCTGTCCCGTCGTCTCGGGGTCGGCGGGCTCGAAGTCGACGCCGGGGCGGCCGCCGCCGAACGGCTCGTCCGGGCCGACGTTCTGCAGCAGGACCTCGCTGCCGGCTGCGACGTGCGTGAAGTCGACGATCACGTCGGCGCGCTCAGCGGGCCCCAGCAGCAGCTCCGGCAGCTCGGCCGGCGCGGGCAGGAAGCCGCCCTCGTTGCCGATCTGCCAGAACGGCAGCCCATTCGACAGGCGCAGGATCAGGAAGCGGGAGTTGCAGCCGTTGAGCAGCCGGAGGCGGTAGCGGCGCTGCTGCACGTCGAGCGACGGCCAGGTGCGGCCGTTGACGACGATCGCGTTGCCGAAGAACTCGGGGTTCCAGATCGGCGCGACGTCGCTCGGGCCGCCACAGGCCCGCTCGGACGCGAACGGGATCCGCAGCTGCGCCGGGTCGAGGCCCTCGAAGAACGCGCGGGCGTCGGGGTAGAAGAGCGCGCCGTCCTGGGTGAACGTGCGGTCCTGGATCGCGATGGGGATCTCGAAGAGGTCCCGTCCCGGCGGGTCCCCGAGGGCGGGCGCCGGGCCCGGCAGTGTGCCGCCGTGCACGTCGGCCGGGCCGCCGCGGAGCAGGTAGAACCCCGCCGGCCCGGCGTACACGTTCAGGCGCGTCATGCCGAGCGTGTGGTCGTGGAACCACATCGTCGCGGCGCGCTGGTCGTTCTCGTACTCGAACACCGCGCTACCCGGGTTCCACGCCTGACGAAGCCGGGCCTCGGCCTGGCGCCGGAAGGTGCTGTAGAGCGAGCCGACCCGAGCGTAGCCTGCCGGGATGTTGCGCGCCGCCGGCAGGTACCAGGCCTCCGGTAGCCGTCGCTGTCCTCCGTGTTGTGGCCGCCGTGCAGGTGGGTCACGATCGGCACCGGCCCTCCGTACGGTTCCGGGTCATCGCCCTCAGCGTCGCGGCCGGCGCGGCCGCCGGGCGGGTTCGCCCAGTGGAGCGTCCCGTCGACCGGCAGGAGGTGGGGGCGGAAGTTGCCGTCGGCGTCGACGAGCCCGTTGATCCACTTGACCCGCACGGGCCTCTTCCACCGCGCCTCGATCGTGAACGCCGGGTAGTGGAGCGAGCCCGAATGGTTCACCGACCCGTAGCTCCAGACGGTGGTCGGGCGCAGCCCCATGCCGGCCGGCAGCACGTGCTGGCGGAGCGGGCGGACGGCGATCTCGTAGACGTCGAGCCGCCCGCCACCACGTCGGCGGAGGGTGCCCGTGCGGGGCATCGCCGGCGGGATCACGAGCGGGGCCACGTATTTCGGTATCGAGCGCGGATCGAGCAGGCCGCCCGGCGGCGCGGCGGCGAACGCGCGGCCACCGCCGAAGCGCCACAAGACAAGTCCCGCGCCGGCCCCGGCGCCGTACCCGATGAAGCGCCTGCGACTGATCGGCGCTCCAAGGAGCGCGCCGGCGCTCGGCGCCCCGCGGGGCGGACGAGTCATCCTCGAGCCTCCGACCGACACGGCCCCTCCTCCCGTAGCGCGCCAGGGTGGGCCTATGTCGAACTTAGACCCGTGAAATCGCTGGCGCAACCAGCGACCGAGGCGGCGAAGCGCGCGAGGCGGAGGTGAAGCCCGAGCAGCTAAGCAGCGGCGAGCTCCCGTACCTCCTGTTCGTCCCGCCGGGCGAGGCCGAGGCCGGGCGGCGGCCGTTGATCTTGTTCCTGCACGGCAGCGGCGAGCGCGGCGACTCGCCGGCGACGCTCGACCGCCTCACCGTCCACAGCCTGCCGGGGCTGGCGCTCGCGGATCGCCTTCCGGCCGGCCCGGGCGGGGAGCCGTTCCCGTTCCTCGTCGCCTGCCCGCAAACCGGGCAGCGGCGCTGGCGCGACGAGCGCGAGCGGCTGCTGGCGATGCTCGACGAGCTCGTCGAGTCGCGCGGCGCCGACCGCGAGCGCGTCTACCTCACCGGCATCAGCATGGGAGCGATCGGCGTCTGGGAGCTCGCGGCGGCCGCGCCGGGCCGATTCGCGGCGCTGGTGCCGGTCGCGTGGCGCGTGCCGGCGTGCGCCGGCTCGCTCGGCGACACGCCGGTGTGGTGCTTCGTCGGCGCGCGCGATCCCTACTTCACGGCCGACGAGGTCGAGCGCGAGCTCTTCGCGCGCCGGCGGCGCGACGCGCGGACGCGGCTCGACGTCGATCCCGAGGGCGGCCACGACGGCGCCTACTGGAACAGGGTGTACGGCCGCGTGGAGCTGTACGAGTGGCTGCTGACGCAGCGCCCGCTTCCCTAGCGCCCGGCCGCGGCGTAGGCGTCCACGATCCCGTGGCCGTAGAAGCCGTTGAACTCGGGGCTGCCCTGGCAGACGGCTGTGTACTCGGGCCGGACGTCGGGGTCGGGGTAGGTGAACGTGCGAGGGGTCGGGCAGGCGTGGTCGCGCGCCGTTCGCTCGAGCACGCGCTCGACCACGCGCGGATCGAGCGTCAGGCCGCGCCTGCTCCGGTCGCGCACGCCGCGGCTCGAGACCACGAGCGCAGCCACGCCCACGGCGTGTGGCGACGCCATCGAGGTGCCCTGCAGGTACTGGTAGTAGGCGCACGGCCCCTTCGAGCAGTCGGCCAGCACGAGCGGCGTAGTCGGCGTGCCGTCCGGGTTGAGCACGCCTGCGGCCTCGGGCGACCGACTTCGGGTAGGGCGCGAGCACGCGGTTGCCGGGGGTGTTGTACAGCGACGTGCCGAAGAAGTCTCGCCGGTCCCCGCCGGGGGCGGACAGGTCGGCCTGCTCGACGCCGTAGTTCGAGTAGTACGCCTTGCGCTCGCTCGGTCCGAGCGCCGTGATGCCCAGCACGCCGCGCCCCTCGGTGGGCATCGTCAGGCACGAGTTGTCGACCGAGCGCTCGCGGGCCGTGTCGGGCGGGAAGTCGGGGCTCGTGTCGTCGACCGTCGGGTTCGCGCGGTCGGTGTTCTCGTTCCCGGCCGCCGAGATCAGCCTGACGCCGCGCCCACGAGCGTAGGAGAGCGCGCGCTGGGTGGCCGCGACGATCGTCCGCTGCTCGATCTGCTCGGCCTGCGAGTCGGCGGGGTTCGAGGCGCAGTTGAAGAGCCACGGGTCGATGTAGAAGGACATGTTCACCACGTCGATCCCGACGTCGGCCGAGTAGGTGAGGGCATCCACGGTGGGGGTGGCGCAGGAGCTGCTTCAGGCGTAGCGTCTCCCCCGTGGACGCGGCGGCCGGCGGCGTTGCGCGGCGCTACCACGAGGCGACGAAGCACAGCTTCGACAGCGTGCGAAGCAAGCGGCACCCGCCGGACCCGGCGCGCGCGCCGCAGCCCTTCAAGCGTTACCGCGGCGGCCGCGCCACGCCTCTGCCCCGCGAGCTGTCGCGCCACGACGTTCCGGCGCTCGACGCCCTGATCGGACGCGGCGCCGAGCGGCGCACGCCGCTCGAGCTCGCCGAGCTGGCCCGCCTGCTCCGCTTCGGCGCCGGCGTGGTGCGAACGCGTCGGCTGCCCAGCGGGGAGACCTTCCACTTCCGCACCTACTCGAGCGCCGGCGCGCTCTACCCGCTCGAGCTGTACGTCGGGTCGGCGGAGCTGCCCGGGCTCCCGGCGGCGCTCTACCACTTCGATCCGCTGCGCCTCGAGCTGCGGCGCCTGCGCGCGGCCGACGCGCGCGGCGCGCTCGCTTCGCTCTGCGACCGGCCGAGCCTTCGCGAGGCCGGAGCGGCGCTCGTGGTGAGCGGCATCATCCACCGCACCGCGTGGAAGTACGGCGAGCGCGGCCTCCGCCACCTGTTCTGGGACGCCGGCACGATGGCGGCCAACCTGCTTGCGCTCGCCGCCTCGGCCGGGCTCGATGCCGAGCTCGTCACGGGGTTCGTCGACGAGCGGCTGAGCGAGCTGCTCGGCGTGGACGGCGACGCGGAGGCGCCGCTGTTCGTGGTCGGGATCGGTCGCGCGCGCCGGGCCGAGCCGCCACGCACGCTGGCGGCGCTCGAGGCGGAGCCCGAGCCGTCGCCGTCCGACGAGCCGCCCTTCCCGCTCGCGCTCGAGCTGCAGGCGGCCTCCCGCCTCGCCGACGTCGAGGAGCTGCGAGCGTGGCGGCGGCGGGCGGCGGCGCGCCCCGCCGGAGGCAGCCACGGAACGGGCGACGCCGGCCCCACCGCGAGCGACGCCGGCCCGCTGGCGGGCGACGCCGGCCGGCTGGCGGGCGAGGCCGGCCGCCTCTCGCGCGACACCGTCGAGGACGTGATCCTGCGGCGCGGCTCGGCGCGCGCGTTCGCCCGCCGCGGCGTGCCGGCCGAGGAGCTCGCCGCGATCCTGGGCCGCGCCATGCGCCGCATTCCGGTCGACGTGCCGGCGCCCAGTGAGCTGCGGCTGATCGCCAACCGCCTCGACGGCCTCGACCCGGGCGCCTACCGCTTCGCGGACGGGCGCTTCGACCTGCTCGGAGCCGGCAGCCTCCGCGAGGCGGCCGGCTACCTCTGCCTCGAGCAGGCGCTCGGCGCTCAGGCCGCCGCGACCCACTTCCTGCTCGCGGATCTCGACGCCGTCCTGGGTGAGCTCGGCGAGCGGGGCTACCGCGCCGCCCAGCTCGACGCCGGCGTGCGGATCGGGCGGGTCTACCTCGGCGCCTACGCCCAGTGCCTCGGGGCCAGCGGCCTGACCTTCTACGACGACGACGTCACGACCTTCCTCGCGCCGGGGCTCAGCCCGATGACATGCGTGGTGGTGGGCGTCGACGGGCGGCGGGAGGCGCTCCTTCGCCGGCGCGCGCGGATGCTGGGGCACGCGAGCCGCTGAGGCGACTTGTGCGCGCAGCCCGCGGGGGCTACCCTCGCGCGCGGCTATGCAACGCTCGAGCGAGGATCCGGGCGACGAGGCGGACGGGGTGCCGGGGTCGTCGCTCCCGGATCCCGTGCTGATCGTGGGCGGCAGCGGCCGCACCGGCTGCCAGCTCGCGGAGCGCCTCGTGCCGCACGTGGGCGTCCGCGTGCTCGCCCGCGACGCGGTCAGGGCGCGCGAGCGGCTGCCCGACGACTGCGAGGTCTGCGAGGGCAGCGTCCTCCGGCGGCCGACGCTGAAGGCCGCGCTCGAGGGCGTCGCCTGCGTCGTGCTGATGAACGCCGGCGACGCCACCTGGCAGAATCGCCCCGAGCTCGTCGACGTGCTCGGCACCCGCCATCTGCTCGAGCAGATGGATCCGGAGGCGGCCGTCCTGCTCGTCTCGAGCATCGCGGTCACGCGCCCCGAGCACGCCTTCGACACCGACCCGTTCAGCCTGGCCTGGAAGGCCGGCGGCGAGGAGCTCGTGCGCATGAGCTCGCGCCGCTACGCGATCGTGCGGCCCGGCTGGCTCGTGGACGGCAAGCGCCGGCCCGGCATCCGGCTCGGTCAGGGCGATGTGCTCGACGGGCGGCTGTCGCGCAACGCGCTCGCCGAGGTCTGCCTGCAGATGCTCCGCTGCGAGGAGGTCTGGGGCAAGACCTTCGAGGTCGTGGAGGGCACCGACCCCTGGCCCGTCGACTGGTGCAGCGACTTCGCCGAGCTCGAATCGGACATGGAGGTCTCGACGAAGACGCTCAAGGCGCGCGGCGCCGAGGTCAGCGAGATCTGACCGGCCTCCGCGCGGCCGCCGCTTGACGCTGCTCGGGCTGCAAGCGCCCGCCGCCGCGCTCGTGCTGGGCCGCCTCGCGCGCG
>JBLNDU010000290.1:0-4055 GCA_050261935.1 Nocardioidaceae bacterium
GGCATGCAGCGGATCGCCGACAAGGTGTTCCTGCTCACGCCGCGCAACGTCGAGGTGTCGGCGGAGGAGCGCGCGCGGCTGATCGAGAAGGGCTTCTTCAACCAGTCCTAGCGGCCTCGCGCGCCCGCCTCGCGCGTGAGCGATCGGAGGCAGAGCGTGAGATCGGCTCGTACTCGCCGGGCGCTTTCGTAGGCTTCGCCGCCGGATGAGGCTTGGGCTGATCGGTGCCGGCAACATGGCGAGCGCGCTCGCGCGCGGCCTCGGCGAGCCCGTGCTCGTGTCGGACGTGCAGCACGAGCGGGCCGAGGCGCTCGCCGCGGAGGTCGGCGGCCGCGCGCTCACCTCGAACGCGGAGCTGGCGCGCGCGGCCGACGTCGTCGTGCTCTGCCACAAGCCGCCCCAGCTTCGCGAGGTCGCCGCCGAGGTGGCGGCCGAGGCGCGGGCGGTCGTGACGATCCTCGCCGCCACCACGACGCGGGCGGTGGAGGACGCCTATCCGGGCATCCCCGTCTACCGCTTCATCCCGAGCATCCCGGCCGAGGTCCGACGCGGCGTGCTGTGCTACGCGCCGGGCTCGCTGGCGGCCGACGGACCGGAGCGCGAGCTGCTCGCCCTGTTCGGCCGCGTCGGCGTGGTCGTGCCGCTCGACGAGCCGCTGATCGAGCCGGCGATGGCGCTCATGAGCTCGGGCCCGGCGTTCATGGCGCTCGTGGCGGAGGCGTTCGCGGCGGCGGGCGCCGCGCACGGGCTGGAGCCGCGCGACGCGATCAGGTTGACGGTCGAGACGATGGCCGGCACGGCAACCTGGCTCGCGGCGAACGGATACGACGCGGCCGCGCTGCGCGCCCGCGTGGCCACGCCCGGCGGCGTGACCCAGCGCGGCCTGCTCGCGCTCGAGGGCGCGGACTTGGCCGGGGCGTGCAGGCGCGCGGTGGACACGGTGGTCGACGCCACGCGATGAACTCGCTGCTCGCCATCACGCGCTCGGACGTGGCCGACTACGTCAACACGCTCGTGCTCGTCTACCTCGTGCTGATCTTCATCCGGATCATCATGACGTGGATCCCGCGCATGCCCTACAACCGCGTGCTGAGCGCCGTGCTCGGCTTCGTCCAGGACGTGACCGACCCCTACCTCAACCTGTTCCGGCGCTTCATCCCGCCGCTGCGGATGGGGCCCGGCGCGCTCGACCTGAGCCCGATCGTGGCCACCTTCGTGCTGATCATCCTGGGCGGCGTCGTCCAGTCGCTGATCCGCGGCGGGTGAGCCCGCGGCTCGTCGGCGTCGCGCGCGCGGCGGCGACCGCGGGCGTGGTGGTCGCGCTCGACCAGGCCACGAAGGGGGCCGTGGTCGCCTCGATCGGGCGCGGCGACCACGTGGGCGTCATCCCGGGCCTCGCCATCACGAACACCCGCAACACCGGCGTCGCGTTCGGCGCGCTCGAGGGCGCCGGGCTCGTCGTGGCGGTTCTCATCTCGATCTCGCTCGCCCTGCTGATCGGCTACTTCGCGCTCAACGCCGACAGGCCGCTGCTGTGGCTGCCGGTCGGGATGCTGGTCGGCGGCGCGCTCGGCAACCTGGCCGACCGCGCGCGCGAGGGCGCCGTGATCGACTTCATCGACCCGGTCGCCTGGCCGGCGTTCAACCTGGCGGACGCCTCGATCGTGGCGGGCGTGGCCGTGCTGCTGTACGTGGCCGAGGGGCGGCGTGGAGCGGATCGCGCTGCGCGTAGCTGAGCGGCAGGCGGGCGCGCGCCTCGATGTGGCGCTCGCCGAGCTTCCCGCGGTCGGCTCTCGCGCGGCGGCGCAGCGCCTGCTCGACGGCGGCCTGGTGACGGTCGACGGCGCGCGGCGGCCGAAGAGCTGGAGGCTGTCGGCGGGCGAGCTGGTGGAGGTGAGCGCGGCGCCGGAGCCGGCCGCGGCCGCTCCGTCCACCGTTCCGTTCGCCGTCGTGTACGAGGACGAGCACCTGCTCGTGGTGGATAAGCCGGCCGGGGTCGTCACCCACCCCGCGCCCGGGCACCGGGGCCCGACCCTCGCCGAGGCGCTCGCCGGGCGCGCCCGGGGCGGCCCCGACGCGGCTCGCGCCGGCATCGTCCATCGGCTCGACCGCGACACCTCCGGCCTGCTCGTCGTGGCGAGGTCCGAGCCCGCCTGGGAGGCGCTCGCGCGCATGCTCCGGGCGCGCGCGATCGAGCGCGAGTACCTGGCGCTGGTCGACGGCCACCCCGACGCCGAGAGCGGCACGATCGACGCAGCGCTCGGCCGCGATCGGCTGCGCCGCACGACCGTCTCCACCCGCACCGATCGCGCACGGGCGGCGGTCACCCGCTTCCTCGTGCTCGAGCGCCTGCCGCGCACCGCGCTGCTCCGCGTGACGCTCGAGACCGGCCGCACGCACCAGATCCGCGCCCACATGGCCGCGATCGGCCATCCCGTCTGCGGCGACCGCGCCTACGGCGGCGGGGCCTGCGGCCGCCGGCTCCGGCTGTCGCGCCAGTTCCTCCACGCCGAGCGGCTGACGTTTAGCCACCCGGTGACGGGGGAACGAGTCGCCTGCGAGTCCAACCAACCCGCCGACCTGCGCCGTGCACTCGACGCGGCGAAGCGGGAGCCAGTTCCCGGAGGGCCAGACGGGGACTGAGGTATAGAGCGAGGCGGTCTCCGGACCGCCTCGCTCCTTTTTCGGGGACGCCGGCGCCGCCGCCGCGGGGGCCGCTGCCGGCCGGCGGGGGCGCGCCACTATGCTCTCTCGCCGGACAGAGAGCGACCCCGCCGCGTGCGGGCGCGGCCCTGCCCGCTCGCCGCGCGAAGGCGAGCGGGTCCGCGCACCGGCCGGCGGGCGACGGACACAAGGGAGCGAAGCATTGGCCGACCAGGTCACCATGAAGGAGCTGCTCGAGGCCGGAGTGCACTTCGGGCACCAGACGCGCCGCTGGAACCCGAAGATGCGCCGCTACATCTTCGGCGAGCGCGGTGGCATCCACATCATCGACCTCCAGAAGACGGAGCGCCTGCTCGCCCAGGCCCAGGAGTTCGCCGGCGAGCTGGCGGGGCGCGGCGGCGTCGTGCTGTTCGTGGGCACGAAGAAGCAGGCGCGTGACGCGATCGCCGAGGCCGCGGAGCGCTGCCGCATGCCGTACGTGAACCAGCGCTGGCTCGGCGGCCTCCTGACCAACTTCGGGACGCTGTCGAAGCGCATCAGACGGCTCCATGAGCTCACCGAGTGGACGGAGAGCGGCACGCTCGAGCTGCTGCCGACGCGCGAGCGGATCGCCGCGATCAGCGAGCGCGAGAAGCTCACGGTCAACCTCGGCGGCGTGCGCGACATGCAGCGCGTGCCGGACGCCGTGTTCGTCGTGGACCTGAAGACGGAGGCGATCGCCGTCCGCGAGGCGGTGCGCCTCAAGATCCCGATCATCGGGCTCGTGGACACGAACTGCGACCCCGACCCGGTCACCTACGTGATCCCGGGGAACGACGTCGCGATCCGCTCCTGCAAGCTCGCGGTCGACGCGATCGCCGACATGGTCGGCGAGCGCGCCACGCGCTTCAGGGCCGAGGAGGAGGCCGCCCGGCGCGAGCGCGAGGAGCGCGAGCGGCGCGAGGCCGAGGAGCGCGCCCGCCGCGAGGCGGAGGAGCAGGAGCGCAGGGAGGCCGAGGAGCGCGCCCGCCGCGAGGCGGAGGAGGCCGGCTTCTCGCCCGACGAGCCGGCCACCCCGGCCGGCACGCGCGCCGACGCGGCGGCAGCCATGCCGCGCGAGCGCAGGACGTTCGAGCCGGACGAGGAGATGCCGTGAGCGCCGCCGTGAGCGCCAAGGACGTGAAGGCCCTGCGCGACCGCACCGGCGCCGGGATGATGGACTGCAAGGGCGCCCTCGCGGAGGCCGGCGGCGACATGGACAAGGCGGTCGAGATCCTCCGCGTCAAGGGCCAGGCGAGCGCCGCCAAGCGCGGCGGGCGGGCGGCCTCCGAGGGCGTCGTGGCGAGCTACGTGCACGCGGACGGCAGGCTCGGCGTGCTCGTCGAGGTCGACTGCGAGACCGACTTCGTGGC
>JBLNDU010000291.1:0-4996 GCA_050261935.1 Nocardioidaceae bacterium
GAAGACGACCGCGATCACGATCCAGTACCAGGTGGCGTCGTCGAGCTTGGCGAGCGAGTCGTCGAGGCCGACCACCTTGGGGAACAGGACGTAGATCGCCACGACCAGCGCGACGAAGAGCAGCGCGCCGGTGAGAAGCCGCCGCCTGTCGCCGAGCATCGTGCTGAAGGTGCCGACGCTCTCGTCGTCGGCCCGCTCGTCGTCGGCCCGCTCCTCCTCGTCGTGCCCGTCGAGCTCGAGCTCGGGATCGAGCCGCTCGTCGGGGGGCATCAGGTCGCCCGCGGCTCGAGTCGGGAGAACCCTCGCGAGAGCGCGCGCAGCGCGGGCTCCGCGCGTGGCGCGGCGCGCCACACGCCCTCCGCGAGCGCGAGGCCGGCGACCAGGTCGACGACGTAGTGCTCGCCCAGGTACACGAGGCCGAACCCGAGCACGAGCGCGTACGTCCATCCGAGCCCGCCGGGCGCCCTCCCGACTCCGGACAGCACCCTGGCGGCCATGACCGATGTACCGAAGTGCAGTGAGGGCATGGCAGCGAAGGGGTTGCCTTCGAGTGAATGGTAGAGCGGACGCCAGAAACGCTTCCAGACGCGCTGGCCGACCTCGGCCATGATGCGCCGCACGGGCGGCATCCGGCCGATCTTCGCCGCGTACCAGGGCGGCGCCGTGGGCACGAGCCAGTAGACGACGCAGCCGAGGTCGAAGCAGGCCGCGGTGAGCGCCGCGGAGCGCGCGAACAGGTCGGGGCGGCGCCAGAGCACGTAGGCGAGCGCGCCGTGCGGGACGACGAACCAGCTCCAGTGGACGAGCGAGAGCGCCACGTCGTGCGGCAGCACGCGTCCCGGGCGTCCCAGCGCGCGCTGGAGGCGCAGCGTCGGGAGGCGGCCGAGGCCGAGCACGCGATCCGTGGCGATCGTGTAGTCGACTCGCGTCCGGCGCAGCAGCGCCTCCGGGTCGTCGTCCGGCATGTCGTAGTGGGCGTAGTAGGCCCACATCTGGAGCGCGTAGACGGCCGCGTCGCGGCCGCGCGAGCGCGGCGCCGCGAGCGTGAGCGCGACCGGCGCCTGCCAGGCGAGCGGGGAGACGAGCGCCGGCGAAAGCGCCAGGCGCCTTCGCAGGGGCGGCGTGACGACGCCGACCGCGACGGCGCCCCACGCGAGCTTCCGTAGGGCTCGCGGGCTCGGCAAGGCGCGAGCATACCGGCGCGCTCCGTCGCCCAAGGCCGCGGTTCCGCGGAGGCGGAGGGCTAGGCCGGCGCGGGCGCCGCGGGCGCGGCCGCTCCCGGCGCGGGCGCGGGCGGCTCGGTCGGAGAGAACGTCTCGTCCACGGCGCCCGGCATCAGCTCCTCGGGCGGCGGGACGGCGATCCCCAGCACCCTCATGCGCCGCCGCAGCGTGCGGTAGGCGAGCCCGTAGAGCTGCGACGAGTGGTAGCCGTAGACGACGAACTCGCTCGGGTCGTCGGCGTGCGGGGGCGCGAGCGAGCGCGCCGCGGTCGGCACGAGCTCGAGCACGACGCGCTCGACCGTGGCGCGGTGGCGTGCGTCGGCCGCGATCGCATCGCGCAGGAAGCGCACGCCGAAGGCCACGTGGCGGTGCTCGTCGCGCTCCACGAGGCCGAAGCCGTCGACCAGCCCGGGATAGAGCCCGTGGTCGGCCAGGTAGGCGCGGATCAGGGTCTGGCCGGTCACGGCGAGGAAGCCCTCGACCACCATGTGGTAGGTCGCGATGCCCTCGACGAACAGGTCGAGGTCGTCGGGGCGGGACTTGAGCCGGCCGGCCACGTCGCGGAGCCCGTCGTCGAACAGCTCGCGCCAGGGGGCGAGGAGCCCGCGCTCCACCTCGCGCAGGCGTCCACGCACGTCGTCGGCGCCGAGCGCCATCACCTCGGCGGCGAAGCGGTCGAAGAAAGCCGCGTGCCGCGCCTCGTCGACGATCTGGGTCCCGAGGAAGAGCTCGATCTCGCCGCTGGGCGCCGCCAGCAGGAAGGGCGCGAGGTCGGCCGTCACGCGCTCCTCGCCGGCGTAGAACTGCCCGAGGCTCCAGAGCATGTGCGCCTGGCCCGGCGTCGGGGTCGCGAGCCAGTGGCGGCGATCCACCGAGAAGTCGATCGCGTTCGCGCTCCAGTTCTGGCGCTCCCAGAGCGCGTACAGCTCGGCGTAGTCGAGCAGCGCCTCGCCTCCGCGGGCCGGCCCGCGGGCGCCGCGGCCGCCATCCGATCGCGCCGCCGCGCGCTCCTCCTGGACGCGGCGCTGGCGCTCCTCGCGCTCGAGCTCGGCGTCGTCCCGGCCCTGCGAGCGCTCGATCCAGCGGCCGAGCAGCACGACCGGGAAGACCTCCCCCTCGACGCGGCTGACCTGCCGCTGCATCGCCGACTCCGGGCCCAGCTCCCCGCTCAGCATCCGCTCGAGCGCCTCGCGGCGGACGCGCACCGTGGCCGCCACGTCGCCGTCCGCCTCGCTGCTCACCCGCAGCGGCTCGCCGTCGCGCACCTCGACGTGCCATGGACCCCCGGCGGCGCCCTCGATCTCGTAGCGCACGGTGAAGCGGTGGCCGCGCGTCCAGTCGGGGTCGACGAGGTACGGGAGCGCGCGCAGCAGCAGGTCGGGCTCGAGCCGGGTTCCCGCGCGCGCGATGTCGCGCAGGGTCGGACGCGCCCGCGCGAGCGCGCGCAGGCGCATCGCCTTGCGGGCGCTTCCGCGCACGCGGAGCCGCCCGCCGACCAGGGCCCGCAGCGCGCCGGCGCCGCTCGCGAGCTCGGCCAGGGCGCGCGGCTCGGCCCGGATCCGCACGTCGGGAGGCCGCGCCTCGGCGGTCGCGGCGCCAGGGCGCTCGAGGCGCGCGGCGCCGTCCGCGAGCTCGAGGCGCCACGCGCCGAGCCGCTCCAGCTCGAGCTCGACGCGGAGCTCGCCCGGCACGGCCGCCGCCGCCGCCGGCAGCGCCATGAGCACGAGCCGGGCGCCGAGCTCGGGGTCGTCGGCGGCCATCCGCCGCAGCGCCGCGCGCGTCCGCGGCTCGCTCACGGCGCGGCCCGGCGTGGGATCCGCACCTCTACGGGCGACCGGCGCGCGAACTCCTCCGCGTCGGCGCGCGTGCCCACCTGGTCGCCCCAATGCATCGGGACGGCGACCCGCGGCCCGATTCGGCGCGCCGCCTCGGCCGCCTCGGCCGCAGTCATCACGTAGACGCCGCTCACCGGCAGCAGGGCCACGTCGACTCCCGTGACGCTGTCCATCTCCGGGATCACGTCCGTGTCGCCGGAATGGTAGAGCCGCTCCCCGCGCACGTTGAGCTCGTAGCCGACCCAGCCGGCCGCGCGCGGATGGAAGTGGTTGCCCGAGCCGTCCCGCTTCGAGGTGTTGTAGGCGGCGACAGCGGCGATGCCGACCCCGCGCAGGAGCTCCTCCTCCACCACGTCACCCGGCGCCACGGAAACCACCCGCCCGCCCACTCGCTCGGCCACGGCCGGGGGCCCGACGAGCCAGGTTCGCTCGTGCGAGAGGCGCTCCACGTCCTGTGGCGAGAAGTGGTCGTAGTGCGCGTGCGTGATCAGGATCAGGTCGGCCTTCGGGCCGCCCTCGACGCGATACGGATCGATGTAGAGGACACCCGCGCGGGTGCGCACGCGGAAGCCGGCGTGCCCCAGCCAGTCGAGCGACTCGAGCAGCATCCACGGAGGATAGGGCCGCGCTTGGAACAGCGGCCACGAAGTGGAGCGCGCACGACCGCCGGGTAATATGCCCGCCGCCTTGCCACCGCTCCGAAAGCGACACCTGCTCGCGGCCACCCTCGGGGCGGCGCTGCTCGTCCTCCTCGCGAGCGCCGGACCCGCGCTCGCCGACGTGTTCACGCCCGAGTCGGGCGGCTCCCCGAACGCGGACGACATCGAC
Source organism: Nocardioidaceae bacterium (assembly GCA_050261935.1). Taxonomy (GTDB): domain Bacteria; phylum Actinomycetota; class Thermoleophilia; order Solirubrobacterales; family Thermoleophilaceae; genus JBLNDU01. The sequence goes on from JBLNDU010000291.1 coordinate 3,887, forward strand.
ACGCTCTACAAGATCACGCTCTACGTGGCGATCGTGATCTTCCTCGTCGTCGAGTCGACGCTGATCTGGTCGCTCGTCAAGCACCGCGCTCGCCGCGGCGGCCCCGAGGCCGCCCAGATCCGCGGCAACACGCCCCTCGAGGTCGGCTGGACGGTCGGCGCGGCGCTGATCCTGGTCGTGCTCGCGACCGTCACGTTCCTCTACCTGGGCGACATCAAGAACCCGCCCGTGTCGGGGCCGGGCGGGGCGAGCCCCGCGCAGCTCGCCTCGCTCAACCAGCCGCCGCCGCCGCCCTCGGGCGGCCCGTCGCTGAAGGTCAAGGTGAACGGCCAGCAGTACCTGTGGCGCTACGACTACCCGGGCACCCCGCAGCTGTTCAGCTATTACGAGATGGTCGTGCCCACGAACACCACGGTCACGCTCGACATCACGGCCTCGGACGTCATCCACTCGTGGTGGATCCCGAAGCTCGGCGGCAAGGCCGACGCCGTGCCGGGCCACGTCAACCAGACCTGGTTCAAGATCCCTAAGCCGGGCCTCTACAGAGGCGCCTGCGCTGAGCTCTGCGGCGCCAACCACGCCGACATGCGCGCCGTCGTGCGCGCCGTGCCGCCGCCCGCCTTCAAGCTCTGGGCGCGGCGCACGCGGGCCGAGATCAGGGCCGCCCAGCTGGGGCTCGCGCTCCAGCGCAAGCAGCGTCAGCTACGGGGAGAGGTGCAGTAGTGGAAGCAGCCACCGGTGCCGTGCGGACCCCGGCGCGGCCGGAGGTCGTCATGCACGGCCTGAAGGAGCGGCCCACCGGGTGGCTCGCGTGGGTCACCACGACCGATCACAAGAAGATCGGGATCCTGTACCTCTTCACCACCTTCGTCTTCTTCATTCTCGGTGGTGTCGAGGCGCTGATCATGCGCCTGCAGCTCGCGCGACCGGACGGCACGGTCGTCGGGCCCGAGACCTACAACAGCCTGATGACCATGCACGGGTCGACCATGATCTTCCTGTTCTTCGTGCCCGTGCTCGCCGGGTTCGCGAACTACCTGATTCCGCTCATGATCGGGGCGCGGGACATGGCCTTCCCGCGGCTCAACGCGCTGTCGTACTGGTTGCTGC
>JBLNDU010000292.1:0-5495 GCA_050261935.1 Nocardioidaceae bacterium
GAGCGCTTGCGCTCGTGCTCGAGGTGGTGGATCGCGAACGACGACACGACGGCGTCGAACCGGCCGAGCGCGGGCAGCGGCTCGGCGAGGTCGTGCTGGAGCAGCTCGATGCCGCCGTCGCCCGCGAAGCGCTCGCGCGCCCTTCCGAGCATGGGCTCGGCCACGTCGAGCCCCACGCCGAGCATCCCGGGCCGGTCGCCGCGCAGCAGGGCGAGCAGGCGCCCGTCGCCCGTGCCGAGGTCGAGCACGCGCCGCACGTCGCTCGGGACCTGCTCGAGCAGCACGCCCTCCCCCTCCGTCCGGTGCGGCAGCGTGTCCGCGCGCGACAGGTAGCCGAGCGCATGCTCGGCCTTCGACCACTCTCCGGCCGCCATCGTCCGATGATCCTCTGAACGCCGACTACGCGGCGGCGGGCACGCTCGCGGTTAGCTCCGTGAGCGCATGCAGGAAGATCTCGGAGAAGGTCGGGAAGGGCTGGATCGTGTCGTTCATCACCTCGAGCGGCACGCCGGCGCGGATCGCCAGCGTCGCCTGCTGCAGCCACTCGCCGGCCTCGGGCCCGAGCGCGTAGGCGCCGGTCAGCCGGCGGCCGTCCGAGACGAGCGTGAGGAAGCCCGGCCTGTCGGCGTAGGAGCGCGTGTAGGTGGCCGTGCGCGGCACTTCGGAGACGGGGACGGTGGCGCTGAGCTCGCCCTTCGGCTCGCCCACCGCGGCGGCCTGGGGGTCGGTGAAGACGACGCGCGGGACCGCGTCGTAGCTCGCCTCGCGCCGGTTGCCGAGGATGTTCGCGGCGGCGATGCGCGCCTGGTACTTGCCCACGTGCGTGAGCGGCCAGATGCCGGTCACGTCGCCGATCGCCCAGACACCCTCGGCGGCGCTCATCCGTGCGTCGACCTCGATCCCGCTCTCGCCCGGCTCGATCCCGACCGACTCGAGCCCGAGGTCCTCGACGCGCGGCCGGCGGCCCGTCGCCACGAGCAGCCGGTCGCCGCGCAGCTCCCCGCCCTCCGTCAGCGCGAGCACGTACTCGCCGTCCTCGCGGCGCACGGCGGAGGCGCCCTGCCCGAAGCTCAGCTCGATCCCCTCGCCGGCGAGCGCCTCGGCGAGCGCCTCCCCGAGTGGCCTCGGCTCGCGCGGGAGCAGGTGCTCCATCCGCTCCACGAGCGCGACGGAGGCGCCCATGCGCGCCACGGCCTGCGCCGCCTCGACGCCGACCGGTCCGCCGCCGAGCACGAGCAGGCGGCGCGGCACCTCGCGGAGGCCGGTCGCCTCGCGGTTCGTCCAGACCCCCTCGAGCCCGCGCAGGCCGGGGATCGGGGGGAGGATGGGCTCGGAGCCGGTGGCGATCACGACGTCCCGCGCGCTGTGGATCCGGTCGCCGACCGCGACGCGGCCCGGGCCGGCCAGCCGTCCCGGCCCGCGCAGGAGCTCGATGCCGTGCTCCTCGAGCCAGGTCGCCTTCGTCGCGTCGTCGTAGCCCGCGACCATGAAGTCGCGCCAGGCGAGCGCCTGCGCGGCGTCGACCCCGCCCTGCACCGCTTCGCGGGCGCCGGGTGCCTCGCGCGCGGCCTGGAGCGCCTCGCCCGGGCGCAGCAGCGTCTTCGAGGGGATGCAGGCCCAGTAGTCGCACTCGCCGCCGACGAGGCCGCGCTCCACGATTCCCACCCTGCGGCCCCGCTCGGCGAGCCGGCCGGCGCAGTGCTCCCCCGCCGGCCCCGCGCCCAGGACGATGACGTCGTACTCGTCGCTCATGCGGTCGCCTCCCGTGCCTTGTCGATCTCGCAGGCCGCCGTGATCAGGCCGATGTACCCACCTTGACCCATTCGCTCGCGACGCGGCGACGCCGTGCGATCCTCGAGCGATGCGCGCGATGCAGCTGGCGGCTCCGGGGGAGCCGCTCGAGGCGGTCGAGCTGCCGGAGCCCGAGCCCGGCCGCGGCGAGCTGCTGCTCGACGTGGCGGCCTGCGGCGTCTGCCGCACGGACCTCCACGTGGTGGACGGCGAGCTGCCTGACCCGAAGCTGCCGCTCGTGCCGGGCCACCAGATCGTCGCGCGCGTGGCCGCGGCGGGAGCGGGCGCCGAGCGCTTCGCGCCCGGCGCGCCCGTCGGCGTCCCGTGGCTCGGCTGGACCTGCGGCGAGTGCCGCTTCTGCCGCTCGGGGCGCGAGAACCTGTGCGACCGCGCGGTGTTCACGGGCTACGGTCGCGACGGCGGCTACGCGGAGCGCGCCGTGGCCGACGAGCGCTTCTGCTTCCCGATCCCGGAGGGCTACCCCGACCTGCAGGCCGCGCCGCTCCTGTGCGCGGGGCTGATCGGCTACCGCTCGCTGCGGCTCGCCGGCGACGCCGAGCGGCTCGGCCTCTACGGCTTCGGCGCCGCGGCCCATATCGTGCTGCAGGTCGCGCGACACCAGGGCCGGCGCGTGTTCGCCTTCACGCGTGCGGACGACGTCGAGGCGCAGGCGTTCGCGCTCGAGCTCGGCGCCGAGTGGGCGGGCGACGCGCTCGGGCCGGCGCCCGAGGAGCTCGACGCGGCGCTCGTCTTCGCGCCCGCCGGCGAGCTCGTGCCGGCGGCGCTGAGAGCGCTCGCGAAGGGCGGCACGGTCGTGTGCGGCGGCATCCACATGTCCGACATCCCCTCGTTCCCCTACGAGCTGCTGTGGGGCGAGCGGGTCGTGCGCTCGGTTGCCAACCTGACCCGCCGCGACGGCGAGGAGTTTCTCGCGCTGGCGCCGCGGGTGCCGGTCCGCACCGAGGTGGAGAGCTATCCGCTCGAGCTCGCCAACGAGGCGCTGGCGCGCCTCCGGGCGGGCGCCGTGCGCGGCGCCGCCGTGCTCGTCACGGACGCCTGAGCGCGGGTGCCGGACAGCCCGGCGCGCCGGCCCGCGCCGTTGGCGGACCCTTGGCGCAGCGCGGCGAGCGCCTCGCGCGGCGCGGCAGACGCCTCGCGCCGAGCGGCCGACGCGTTGCGGCGCGCCAGGCGGCGCGCCTCACGCCGCGTGAGCTCGTTGAGCGCGCCGGCCACGGCCCGGTAGGCCTCGGCGTTGAAGGCCATGCCGATGTGGCTCGCGTCGACCTCGACGAGCTCGGAGTGAGGGCAGAGGCACGAGCGCCAGTCGACGACGCCGTCGCTGCGCGAGTAGACCGACACGAACCTCACGCCGCGCGGCGGCGGCTCGGCGGCGTGGCGCCAGAAGTCGGCGCAGCACTCGCCCTCGAGGCAGGCGCGGCGGAACAGGCCGGGCGCGCCGAGGCTGCCGAGCGCCCCGACCGCCAGCAGCTGGAGCGCGACGAGGGGATGCACCGCCAGCGGCTCGACGAGGGGCGTGCCGAGCGTCACGACGCCGCAGGTGAGATCGGGACGCCGTCGCGCGAGCACCTTGGCGAGCGCGCCGCCGCGGCTCTGCCCGATGATCGCCGCGCGCCGGCCGTCGGCGAGCTCGACCAGGCCCTCGAGCCGCTCCTCGAGCCGCTCGAGGATCTCGCCCGAGCAGCCCACGTTGAGCCGGATGCCGGCCTTGCGGGTGTGGTAGCCCCCACGCCGCAGCCACTGGGTGAGGATCGCGAGCGACCCGTCGCCGGTCAGGAAGCCGGGGATCAACAGCACCGGCTGGCCTCGCCCGTCGCGCAGGCCCTCGCCGCGGTGGACCGGGTCGGTGAGCAGCGCCGCGAGCTCCAGCCCCAGCCGGCCCTCCCGCCAGATCGGCGGCCGGGTGCCAAGCCGGGTGAAGGGGTTCGGCATCTCCACGGGGGCGGCCAGCCTAGCCGAACCGGCGGGGCGAGCGCTTAGATTGCCGGGCATGCGTGCGATCACCATTCGCGAGGGGGAGCTCCGCGTCGAGACGCGCCCGGACCCGGTGCCGGGCGCCGGCGAGGTGCTCGTCCGGGTGCGCGCGGCCGGCCTCAACGGGGCCGACATGCTGCAGCGCCGGGGCCGCTATCCGGCCCCACCGGGCGAGCCGCAGGACGTGCCAGGGCTCGAGCTGGCCGGCGAGGTGGCGGCGCTCGGACCGGGCGCGACGCGCTTCGCCGAGGGCGACCGCGTGATGACGATCGTCGGCGGCGGCGGCCAGGCGGAGCTGGCGGCCGTGCACGAGCGCGCCCTCATGCCCGTGCCGGCCGGGCTCGACTGGCCCCAGGCGGGAGGCCTGCCGGAGGTGTTCGTCACCGCGCACGACGCGCTCTTCACGCAGGCCGGCCTCCGGCCCGGCGAGCGGCTCCTCGTGCATGGCGGCGCCGGTGGCGTGGGCACGGCGGCGGTCCAGCTCGCCCGCGCGGCGGGGGCGCGGGTCACCGCCACCCTGCGCCGCGAGGAGCTGCGCGACGCGGTCGAGCGGCTCGGCGCGCGCGCGATCGCGCCCGAGGGCTTCGCCGAGCACGGCCCCTTCGACGTGATCCTGGAGCTGGTCGGCGCGCCCAACCTGGGCGAGGACGTGCGGGCGCTCGCCACGGGCGGGCGCATCGCCGTGATCGGCATCGGCGCGGGCGCCAAGGCGGAGCTCAACCTGGCGCTGCTGCTCGCACGCCGGGGGCGGGTGATGGGGTCGACGCTGCGCCCGCGCCCGCTCGAGGAGAAGGCGATCGCGATGCGGCTCGTCGAGCGCGAGGTGCTTCCGCTGTTCGAGCGCGGCGAGCTGACCGTGCCGATCGCCGCCACCTTCCCCCTCGACGAGGCGAGGGCGGCCTACGAGCGCTTCGAGTCGGGCGGCAAGCTCGGCAAGGTCGTGCTGCTGACCTGAGCTCGGCCCCGCGTCGCCACGGCGCGGCTCGTCAGTCGTCGGCGGCGCGCCTCACGTCGGGCTCGATCGAGAGCAGCGTACGCCGCTCGTGGTCGACCTGCAGCGTCGTGTGGTCGATCCCGAACCGCTCGTGCAGCCCTTCGGCGAGGCGGCGCCGCAGCTCGTGGCAATCGCTCTCCGCGCGCACGACCACGTGGGCCGAGAGCGCCGGGAAGCCCGAGGTCACCTCCCAGACGTGGAGGTCGTGCACCTCCACGACGCCCGGCTCGCGCGCCATCGCGTGGCCGATCTGGTTCGGATCGAGCCCCTCGGGCGCCGCCTCCATGAAGACGCGTCCCGACGCCATCAGCAGCCGGCCGCCCGAGCGCAGCATGAGCGCCGCGATCAGGAGCGACGCGATCGGGTCGGCGCGATCGAACCCCGTGAAGAGGACGACGAGCGCCGCGACGACCGTGCCGATCGAGGCGTAGGCGTCCATCAGGTTGTGCTGGAAGGCCCCCTCGACGTTGAGGCTGCGCCGGTTCGCCCTCGCGAGCGCCCAGGCGGCGGCGAGGTTCGCGAGCAGCCCCGCGAGGCCCACCCACAGCATGGGTGGGGCGTCGACGTCGAGCGGCGTCGCGAGGCGGCGGATCCCCTCCAGCACGATGAGCGCGGCGAGCGCCGTCAGCGCGACCGCGTTGATCTGCGCCGAGACGATCTCGGCGCGCCCGAACCCGAACGTCAGCGCGCCGCCGGGTCGGCGCCGGGCGAGCCGCGC
>JBLNDU010000293.1:0-6278 GCA_050261935.1 Nocardioidaceae bacterium
AGGCCCGCCTCCGAGACCTCGAGCGCGTCGAAGCCACCGGCCTCCATCGCCTCGGCGATCACGAGCGCGCCGCCGAGGATCACGTCGCCGCGGTCGGGCTTGATGCCCCGCACGCCGCCACGCTTCGAGGCGGGCCGCGAGGCGAGCAGGTCGATCAGCTCCTCGAGCCCGTCGCGGGGGAGCGTGAAGCCCTGCGCGTCGACGTCCGGCAGGCTCATGCGCTTCTCCGCCGCGACGGCGAGGTTGCGGATCGTGCCGCCGATCCCAACGAGCCGCCCGCCGCCGCTCCACCAGCCGAGTCCGCGGAGGTCCTTGGCCACGCGCTTGCGCAGCGCCCTGACCGCCTTGGCGGGCGCCTTCTCGCCCGGCAGGTACTCCTCGCTGACGCGGACGGAGCCGAGCGGCAGCGACTCGGCCTCGGCCAGGCGCCTGCCGGCGACGCGCATCAGCTGCATGCTCCCGCCGCCCAGGTCGACCCCGAATCCGTCCTCGAGCGTCGTGGAGTTGACGATCGCGAGCCAGCCGTAGCGCGCCTCCTCGAGCGGCGGGAGCACCCGCACCACGAGCCCCGTGCGGGCCCTGATCGTCTCCAGCAGGCGCCGCCGGTTGCGCGCGTCGCGGATCGCGCTCGTGGCGACCGGGTCGATGCGCTCGATGCCGGAGGCGCGGCAGAAGGACGCGAACACCGCGGCGGTGCGCAGCCCGCGCTCGATCGGCTCCGGCTTCAGCGTGCGCTCGGCGCCCATGCCGGCGCCGATCCGCACGGCCTCGCGGATCTCGTCGGAGAGCGTCCACCAGCGCGTGCCGGGCTCGTACGAGAAGACGACGAGGCGCCACGAGTTCGAGCCCATGTCGATCACGGCGATGCGCTCCACGACCCGCCATGATGCCCGCCGCCGGCGTCAGGCGACGCGGCCGGCCCCGTGCCGGACGCTAACATCGGGCCACCGACGCGGGGCAGGGGAAGCGCACCGCTCGGCGCTCCCGTCTCGGCCATGACCCAGCTCGGCACCGCCCAAGACCCGCTCCGCGTCGCGATCGTCGGCTCCGGGCCGGCCGGCTTCTACGCCGCCGGGCACCTGCTCCGGAACAAGGCGCATCCCGACGTCGCCGTCCAGGTCGACATGTACGACCGCCTGCCGACGCCGTGGGGGCTCGTGCGCGCCGGCGTGGCGCCCGACCACCCCAACATCAAGGCCGTCAGCCGCGTCTACGAGCGGACGGCGCAGCACCCCGAGTTCCGCTTCTACGGCCACGTCGACCTCGGCACGGACCTGTGCCACGACGACCTCGTGAGCCGCTATCACGCCGTGATCTACGCCGTCGGCGCCCAGACCGACAAGAAGATGGGGATCCCCGGGGAGGACCTGCCCGGCTCCTGGGCGGCCACCGAGCTCGTGGGCTGGTACAACGGCCATCCCTACTACCGCGAGCTCGACTTCGACCTGTCCGGCGAGCGTGCGGTGGTGGTCGGCAACGGCAACGTGGCGATGGACGTGGCGCGCATCCTCGCCACGCCCTGCGAGGAGCTGGCCAGGACCGACATCGCCGACCATGCGCTCGAGGCGCTCCGCGAGTCGCGCGTCGAGGAGATCGTCGTGCTGGGCCGGCGCGGCCCGGCGCAGGCCGCCTTCACCAACCCGGAGCTGCGCGAGCTGAGCGAGATGACCGGCGCCGACGTGATCGTCGATCCGCACGACTGCCGGATCGACGAGCACAGCGCCCGCTCGATCGAGGCGGAGGGCAAGCTCACCGCGCGCACGAACGTCGAGATCCTGAGGGACTACGCGACCCGTGCTCCCTCCGGCACGGCGAAGCGGATCGTGCTGCGCTTCCTCGTCTCGCCCGTCGAGATCCTGGGCGAGGAGCGGGTCGAGGCGATCCGGATCGTGCGCAACGAGCTCTACCTGGCCGACGACGGCGCGATCCGGGCGCGCGCCACGGCTGAGCACGAGCTCATCCCCTGCAGCCTCGTCTTCCGCTCGATCGGCTACCGCGGCGTGCCGCTGCCGGACGTCCCGTTCGACGAGCGCAGCGGCGTGATCCCGAACGATCGCGGCCGCATCCTCGCGCCCCACGGCGGCGTCGTGCGCGGCGAGTACGTGGTCGGCTGGATCAAGCGCGGCCCCACGGGAATCATCGGGACGAACAAGAGGGACGCCCAGGAGTCGGTCGACGCCCTGTTCGAGGACCTGGAGCGCGGCCGCCTGCTCGAGCCGTCCGACCCCACGCGCGAGTCGGTCGAGGCGCTGCTCGACGAGCGCAGGCCCGACCACGTGACCTACGAGGGCTGGGAGGCGATCGACCGCTGCGAGCAGGAGGCGGGCGAGCCGCAGGGCCGCCCGCGCGTCAAGCTCACGACGGTCGCCGAGCTGCTCGAGGCGGCGCGCCAGCGAGAGCCCGTCTGAGCGGCGCGCGGCCGCCGGCCCGTGGTGCCTCAGGCCAGCTCGCGCACCGACTCGCCGTCGAGCGCGTCGAGCGCGCGCTCGACCGAGGCGGAGATGCAGGTGAAGATCGGCGTTTCGCTGGCCGTGTAGGCGCTCGACTCGGTGGCGCGCAGGTCCTGGACGAGGTCGAGGAACTCGCCCGGGTCGTCGGTGTCGAAGGCGACGACGAACTCCTGGTCGTCGAGCCCGAACGAGTAGGCGGTGTTGGTCTCGACGCTCGGATGCCGCCGCGCGACGGCGATGTGGTCGCGCATGACACGCATGCGCTCGTCGGCCGAGAGCCCGTACCACTCGCGCTTCTTCCACATCGGGTACACGACGAGGTACGCCTTCGCCGAGCCCGCCCGCGGCGAGAGCGGCTGCGGCTCGTCCGAGTAGGGCGACTCCTTCGTCATGGCGAGGTACGAGTAGGGAATCTCGGCCCAGCGCATGAGGCCGCTCTGGTTCAGCAGCACGTGGAGCTCGTGGATCGGCTCGAGGCTCGCGGCCACGGCGCGCACCATGAGGTCGCAGTCGCCGCGCGTCCCCACGAGCGAGTACGCGCGCAGGAAGCGATCCTCGCCGAACTCGGCGCAGGCGGCGGCGAACTCGCGCTTGTCGCGCGCCCGCTCCTCCAGGGGCAGCCGGCGCCAGGCCGGGTCGACCTTGACGAAGGTGTACTTGACGTAATTGCGCAACGGCTCCACCGCCACCAGTTTGCCGTACGCGGGCGAGGCTAGGATGACGCCCGTGCGCATCGCGCTCGTCTCCCCGTACTCCTACACATATCCGGGGGGCGTCGGGCGACACGTCGAGGCGCTGGCCGACGAGCTCCTGGCCCGGGGGCACCAAGTCCGGCTGCTGGCGCCCTACGACCCCGACGACCGCTCCTCCCGGATCCTCCACCGCGGCGCCCGGCCCGAGCCGCGGCCGCTGCCCGATCACCTCGTGCCGCTCGGGCGCACGTTCGGGCTGCCGATGAACGGCGCCGTGTCGAACCTCGCCGCCACGCCCGGCGCCCTGGCCGTGCTCGGGCACGAGCTGCGCACGGGCGGCTACGACGGCGTGCAGGTGCAGGAGCCGCACGCCCCCGTCGTCAGCTGGTACGCGGTGGAGGCGGCCCGGGCGCCGGTGGTGGGCACCTTCCACGCCCACTCGGCGTCGCGGCTGGCTAACGGCTTCGCCGCCAACGTGGCGGGCTGCCGGCGGCTCTACTCGAAGCTCTCCGCCCGCATCGCCGTGTCCGAGGCGGCGCGCTGGACGGCGGAGCGCTTCTACGGCGGGCGCTACCGCGTCGTCCCGAACGGCGTCGACCTCGCGGCGGCGAGGCCGGCGCACGACGCGCGCCGCGACCGCCAGCTCGCGCTTCTGTTCGTCGGGCGCGCCGAGGAGCGCAAAGGGCTGCCCGTGCTGCTGCGCGCCTTCGAGGCGCTCCGCGGGGCCGGCGTGCCCGCGCGGCTGACCGTCGCCGGGGCCACCCCGGAGGAGGTCGAGCCGCTCCTGCTCGAGCCCGACGGGGTCGAGGTCGCGGGCCGGGTCCCCGAGGAGGAGAAGTGGCGACTGCTCGGGGAGGCGGACGTGCTCTGCGCGCCCTCGCTCGGGGGCGAGAGCTTCGGCATGGTGCTCACGGAGGCGTTCGCCTCCGCCACGCCGGTCGTGGCGTCGGACATCGCCGGCTACCGCGACGTCGTGCGCGACGGCGTGGACGGGCAGCTCGTGCCCCCCGGCGACGCGATCGAGCTGGGCGAGGCGCTCGGCGCGCTCGCGCTCGACCCGGAGCGCCGCGCGCGCATGTCCACGGCGGCCCGCTCGCGCGCCGAGCGCTTCGCGTGGCCGCAGGTCGCGAACGAGGTCAACCACGTCTACGAGGAGGCGATGGCGCTGCCGCGCCCGGAGGGCGCGCGCGCCCGGGTCGCCGCCCGCATAGGTGCCCGCCCCGCCGAGCCGGGTCCGCGCGTGCCGCCCCGCCGCCTCCCGCCTCCCGCGACTTCCGAGCCGAGCCGGCGCCGCCGTGCGGCGCGCCTCGCCCGGCGCGGGGCCACAGTCGGTGGCGCCGTCGTCGCGCTGGCGCTCGCCGCGCTGGCGCTGCGGCGGATCGGGCTCGAGTCGATCGGGCGCGCCCTGCTCGCCGCTGCGCCGGGCGGCGTGACGATGGCCTTCGCGCTCATGTGCGCCTCGATGCTGCTGCGCGCCGAGGCCTGGCACGCGATCCTTCGCGCGGCGCTCCCCGGCACGCGCGTCCGCCGGCGCGACGCCGCCCGCGCCACGATGATCGGCGTGCTGATGTCCGCCACGCTGCCCGCCAGGCTCGGCGAGCCCTCGCGCGCGCTGATCCTCGCGCGCCGGCTCGGGCGGATGCGCGACCGCTTTCCGGTCGTGCTCGGCACGCTCGTCTCGCAGACGCTGCTCAACCTGCTCGCGCTGGTGGCGCTGGGCACGGTCATGTTCGCCACCGTGGGCCTGTTCAAGCGAAACGAGGACGCGCTCGTGGTCGCCACGATCGTGCCGGTCGTGCTGCTCCTCGTCGTGCTCACCGCGCCGTGGCTGCTTCGCCGCAGCCGGCGCTCGCGCTTCGGGCAGCTCCAGCAGCTGGCGGCCGCCGCGCGGCGGGCGCTGATCCAGGTGCGCACCGGGCTCGCCGTCTTCCGGGCGCCGCGGCTCGGCGGCTGGGCGGCCGTCAACCAGCTCGCGGCCTGGGGCGTGCAGTGGCTGGCCTGTTACACGCTGCTGGCGGCGCTCGGGCTCGACGAGCGCGCCGGGCTCGGCGCGGCGGCGGCGGTGCTGTTCGCCGTGAACGTCACGGCCGCGCTGCCCGCCACGCCGTCCAACCTGGGCGTCTTCCAGGCCGCCTGCGTGGCGGTCCTGACCGCCTACGGCATAGGCAAGACCGACGCGCTCGCGTACGGGATCATCCTGCAGGCGGTGGAGATCGCCACCGCGCTGGCGCTCGGCATGCCCGCGCTGGTGCGCGAGGGCATGACCTGGAGGGACCTGCGCCTGCGCGCGCTGCACGCGGCGCCCGTCGAGCTGCGCGTCGCCGCGCGCCGCGGCGAGGCGGCCGAAGCGGAGGCCTGAGCCGGCTTCCCGGTCGTCGCGCGCGGCGACCGGGAAGGTGAGATCGTTGGTCGATGACCGAGCCGGCGGTCGACGCGGACGCCTTCAACGCGTTCGAGGCGGCGGGCTGGGAGAGACAGGCCGCCGGCTACGAGGACTTCTTCGGCCCGATCACGGTGCGGCTCGCCGAGCCGCTGCTCGACGCCGCGGGCGTCGGCACCGGCGTGCGCGCGTTGGACGTCGCCTCGGGCCCGGGCCATGTGGTCGCCAGGGCCGCTGAGCGCGGCGCAGCGGCCGTCGGCATCGACGCCTCCGAGGCCATGCTCTCGCTGGCGCGTCGGCTCCACCCGCGGCTCGACTTCCGCCACGGCGACGCCGAGGCGCTCCCGTTCGCGGACGAGTCGTTCGACGCGGTGTTCGGGAACTTCGTCATGCTGCACCTGGGTCGTCCCGAGCGGGCGGCGGCGCAGTTCGCGCGCGTCCTCGTCCCCGGAGGGCGGCTCGCGCTCACGGTCTGGGACCTCCCCGAGCGAGCGCGGTTCCTGGGCGTGCTCCTCGAGGCGGTGGCCGCGGCGGGCGCCAGGCCGCCGGCGGACATCCCGGTCGGGCCGCCGTTCTTCCGGTTCGCGGAGGAGGGCGAGTTCGCCCGCCTGCTCCGAGACCAGGCGCTCATGGACATCGAGGTGAGGACGGTCTCCTTCACGCATCCCGAGCCCTCCCGGGACGCGCTCTGGCGCGGCCTGCTCGGCGGCACGGTGCGGACCTCGGCGCTCATCCTCCGTCAGCCGAGCGAGATGC
>JBLNDU010000294.1:0-5365 GCA_050261935.1 Nocardioidaceae bacterium
CCCCCCCGCGCCCCCCCCCCCCGCCGGCGCGCCGCCGCCGGCCCCCCCCCCCCTGGGGGGGTGGGCCCCCCGCCCGCGCCGGCCGCGCCCCACGGCTCGCCTGGCTCGGGGCCAGCGTCGATGATCAGCCGCGCGGGGCGGTCTTGTAGATCGGGCAGTCCTTGTAGGTGCCCGTCTGCAGCGAGCAGGTGACGTCGCCCGCCTTCCCGGCGGCGAACGTCACGGCGCTGCAGGAGCTCTCGCTCAGGTACGGGCAGCCCTGCGCAGCGGCAATCGGTGCCTGCGCTGTCGCAAGCGGTGTCATGAACCCCCCTTCTTCAAGGGTTTCTCGCGAGGCAGACAGTCTCGCCGCCTGCCCCGCGGGGGCCATCCGCACTTCTCCGCGCCGCCGTTGTGAAGGTCCCGCAGCGGCAGTGGTGGCGAACCTCGGGCGGCGCGAGGTCGCCCCCGCAGGTAAGCGCCCGGCCGGCCGACGGCGCCGCCGCCCACTCGTAGAGCTCCAGCGCGGTGTCGGGGCAGATCTTGCAGCCGGCGCAGCGGGCGGGGCGCGGCAGCGCCCGCACGCGCTGTTTCGCCACCAGCCGTCCGAGCATCCCGCGCAGCGCCTCGGGCTCCACGCCGAAGCGCAGCGACAGCTGCGCGAGCGAGGCGCGCCCTTCGCTGCGCAGGTGGTGTTGGAGGTCGGTGAGGATCATGAGGGTTGCTTCGCCACGCCTGGGCCGGAGCCGCCGCCGAGCGCCGGCACCGGCAGCCCGTGGGACGTCCGCCTGGAGCCGGGCCGCAGTCGGCGGCTCCCGACGACCCGCATGACCGCGAGCGCCAGCCCCAGCGCCACCAGCGCTCCGGCGATCCAGGCGAGCGACGACGCGGGGTGCCGGCCGAGGGTCGCGCCCTGGTAGGCGATCGTCGAGATCACGTAGGCGAGTCCCGTCGTCCAGAAGACGGCGAACAGGGTCCAGCCGACGCTGGTCTCGCGATAGATCGCGCCGGTCGCCGCGGCGCAGGGGGCGTACAGCAGCACGAAGAGCAGGTAGGCGAACGCACCCGCCCCGCCGTCGAAGCGGCGCGTGATCTCGGCGAATGTCCCGACCGCCACGCCCTGCTCCTCCGCTGCGGCCTGGCGCGATCCACGCTCGGCGATGGACACTCCGAGCGGATCGAGCGCCTCGTCGGCGAGCGCTCCCAGGTTGGAGCCCACGCTCGCGACCGCCGCTCGCGCATCGCGCCAGGGCGAGAAGGACCCCTCCTCGGCGCTCCCGTCGGCGAGCGAGCTGTACAGCGAGTCGAGCGTGCCGACCAGCGCCTCCTTCGCGAAGACGCCGGTCACGACGCCGACGGTCGCGGGCCAGTTCTCCTCGCGCACGCCGAGTGGCGCGAGCGCCGGAGTGACGGCACGGCTCGCGCTGTCGAGCACCGACGCCCGACCGTCCTGCTCGAAGCTGCCGCTCGTCGTGATCGAGCCGAGCACGGTGAGCACGACCACCATCGCCACGATCACCCTGCCCGCGCCGAGCGCGAATCCCCTCAGGCGCGCCCAGGTGTGCAGCAGCAGGCTGTGGGGAGCCGGCGCGTGGTAGGGCGGGAGCTCCATCACGAACGGGGTCGGCCTGCCGCGCAGCAGCGTCGATCTGAGCGCGAGCCCGGTGAACACCGCCGCGGCCATGCCGATGAGGTAGAGCGCGAACACCACGTTCTGTCCGACCGCGGGGAAGAAGGCGGCCGCGAACAACGCGTAGACCGGCAGCCGCGCCCCGCAGGACATGAACGGGTTCATCATGATCGTCAGGTAGCGATCGCGCCGGCTCTCGAGCGCGCGCGTGGCGAGCACCGCCGGCACGTTGCAGCCGAAGCCGAGCAACAGCGGCACGAACGACCTGCCGGGAAGGCCGATCAGGCGCATCAGGCGATCCATCACGAACGCGGCGCGGGCCATGTAGCCCGAGTCCTCGAGCGCCGACAGGAACAGGAACAGCACGCCGACGATCGGGATGAACGTCGCCACCGTCTGGACGCCGCCGCCGGCGCCGTCGGCGAGCACGACCCGCACGGGGTCCGGTGCGCCTACGCGCGACAGGAGGGCGCCGAGCCCGTCCACGAACAGCGCCCCGGCGAGGATGTCGAAGAAGTCGACGAACGCGCCGCCCAGCTTGATCGTGACCATGAACAGCAGGTACATCGCCGCCAGGAAGACCGGGATGCCGAGCCAGCGGTTCAGCACGATCGAGTCCAGGCGGTCGGTGGCGGTCACGCTCAGCTCGCCGGCCTCGTGCGTGACCGCCTGAACCAGCTCGCGCGCGAGCCCGTAGCGACTGTCCGCGAGGACGATGTCGACGTCCTCGCCGAGCGAGCGCTCGAGCGCCGCGCGCTGCTCGGCGACCACGCGCTCGAGGTGAGGGGGGAGCGGGCCCGCGTCCCCCGCGAGGAGGGCGAGCGCGCGCCAGCGGCGGGCGCCCACCGCCTCGTCGGCCGTCGCCGCCAGGGGTGAGTCCAGCGCCTGGAGCGCTGCCTCCACCGCCGCCGGGTATGCGGGCCGCGGGTAGGTCCTACCCGGCTGCTGCAGCGTGGCTCCTATCGCGTCCCTGAGCCGGTCGACTCCGCGCCCGCGCCGCGGGTCGACCGGGACGACCGGACAGCCGAGCCGCTCCGACAGCTCGGCCGGGTCGGCCGGACGCCGGCGCGCCGCCGGCACGTCCCTCATCGTGAGCGCCACGACGACCGGCAGCCCGAGCTCGAGCAGCTGGACGGTGAGGTACAGGTTGCGCTCCAGGTTGGACGCGTCGACGACGTTCACGACCGCGTCCGGCGCGCCGGTGAGCAGGTAATCCAGCGCGATCCGAACATCGACGCCGCAGGCTTCGTCGGCGGCGTCGAGCGAGTAGACGCCTGGCAGGTCGACCGCCACCACATCGTCCTCGTCGTGTCGGTAGCGGCCCTCCTTCCGCTCGACGGTCACGCCGGCCCAGTTGCCGACCCGCTGGCTGACGCCGGTCAGGCGGTTGAAGAGCGCCGACTTGCCGCAGTTCGGGTTGCCGATCAGCGTGACGGTGCTCGTCACGAGGCGATTTCGATTCGCACGTCGGCGGCCTCGGCGGCGCGCAGCGAGAGCAGGAAGCCGAGCAGCTCGATCTCCACCGGGTCGCCGAGCGGCGCCCGGCGAACGACCGTGAACTCCGCCCCCGGGATCAACCCCATCGCCAGGAGTCGCCGCAGGTACGGCCGAGAGCGACTCGCGTGGCCCGTGACGCGCCCCCGGGCGCCGGCCTGCAGGTCACCAAGGCAGAGCTGCTGTGCGGCCACACCTCGCTCCTTCTTCCGTCGAGGCGTCCCGCCTCGACCCTCTCCTCGGGGCCGCCCGCCTCGGGCGAGCCTCGCGCTAGGGCAACCTAACACCGAGCTCCGGGGTCGGAATACCGGCGCAGCGCGAACGAGTAGTCCCCACGGATCCGATCTGCGGACAGCTACGAGCCCCGGTCACGGCTCAGCAGCGATGGCGCGAGCCGGCTCGGCGTCTTGCCGCTTCAGCCGGCTGCGCCGGGTGGCGCAGCCCGCAGCGCCAGCGCCAGCGCCAGCCGCTCCTCGGGATCCTCGAGCCGGTTGCCGTACAGCTCGCGGAGCTGGCCGAGCCGGTAGCGCACGGTCTGGGGATGCACGTCGAGGCGGTGCGCGACCTCCTCGATGCGGCCGCGCAGGTCGAGCCATGCGCGCAGCGTCCGCTCGAGCTTCGCGCGCGCGCCGCCGTTCAGGGCCTCGAGCGGCGCCAGGTAGCGGTCGGCGAGGTCGCTCGCGAGCGAGCGGTCGCCGTTGATCACGAGCTCGAGGAGGTGCTCATGGGCGGCGAGGAGCCCGTCGTCGGGCAGCACGCCTTTGCGCTGGAGAGCGTACGCGAGCTGCGCGCGCGCGATGCTGCGGGCAGCGTCGCGCGGCGTCGCTGTCGGGCCGAGCGCTGCCGCGCGCCCCTCGAGCGCCGCCTCCAGCGCCGCGCGTCGGCCGGGGCCGTCGGGGTCGGGGACGATCGCCACCGACACGTCGTCGAAGACCGCGGCGAGCGCGTCGCTGCCGAGCCGGGTGGCGAGCCGACCCTCCTGGCCCGCGCTCGTGACGAGCGCCGCGAGCTGCCGCGGCAGCTGCCAGCCCGCGTCGGCGGCCGCGCGCCTCATCGTCCCCTCGTCCGGCGGTGGCTGCTGTCGCAGCATGCCCACGAGCGCCCGGCGGCGGCGCTGGCGCTCCCCCGCGGCGGCCGACTGGGCCTCGGCGTACCCCTCTGCCGACTCGGTCGAGATGCCGTCGATGTAGGCGAACACCGCCTCGCCGAGCCGGTACATCACGGCCGGCTCGACGGCGGCCGCGTCCCCGGCGGCGGCGAACCGCCGCCAGGCGATGCGCGCGCCCAGGCGGTAGGCGGCCATCAGCGCGTCGAGGCTGCGGCCCTCGCGGAACTCACCGCGCCCGAGCTCGATGTACGTCTGCCGGCTCGCGTAGGCGTGGTGGTCGCGATCGGCGATCAGGTCGAGGAAGCGGGAGAGCGCCCGCTCCGTGCCGAGGCGCACGTTGCGCCCGAACGCCCCGGCCAGTGGCCGGCGGTAGGCGCTCACCTCGCGCCGGATCGCGGCGATGATCTCGTCCGACAGGGCGGGCAGCACCGGGCGCAGGACCTCGGCGAGCTCGGGCGGAAGCGCCGCCCAGGGCGGCGACGGTGGGGTGTCGGACTCTTGTAGAGAACCTACAGGGGAAGTCCGAGCCATGTACCGCCGGCGCTGCTCTTGCGGGAGGGATTCATACGGTACGCACAAAGATAACGAGGGAGAGCCGGCGGGATCCGACAATCGCCTCGGACGCCGAGCGGGCAACCTTGTTCCCATGCTCGCCCCCACCCAAGAAGTGCCCCCCATGAGCACGAAGCACAAGGTCTCGAACCTCGTCGGCGTCGTGCTGCCCTTCGTCGGCTTCCTCGTCGCGGTGGTCCTGCTCTGGAACCGGGCAGTCGACGGGACGGACCTCGCGCTCCTGGCCGGGACCTACGTGCTCGTGGGCCTCGGCGTGACGGTGGGCTTCCACCGGTTGCTGACGCACCGCGCCTTCCAGACCTCGAAGCCGGTCGAGTACGCCTTCGCGATCCTCGGGTCGATGTCGTTCGAGGGCTCTGTGATCCATTGGGTCGCCGACCACCGAAAGCACCACGCGCACACCGACGTCGAGGGCGACCCCCACAGCCCGCACGTCGGGCACGGCTCCGGCCTGCGCGGTCTCTGGCACGCGCACACGGGCTGGCTGTTCGACGCGCACGGGCGCGCCAACCTGCGCCGCTACGCCCCCGATCTGATGGACGACCCCGGCATGCGGCTGATCGACCGGCTCTTCCCGCTCT
>JBLNDU010000295.1:0-7955 GCA_050261935.1 Nocardioidaceae bacterium
TGCGGCGCGAGCTCGGCATGGGCTTCGAGCTGCTGGAGGCGGCCCCCGACCTGCTCGCCTACCGGCGCGGCGAGGCGCACCTCGTGGTGGTGAACACGGGCGACCGGCCGCGCCCGCTGCCCGAGCCGGGCGAGCTCGTGCTCGAGACGGCGCCGGGCGCGCTGCGGGAGGGCCGGGTCGCCGCGCACGCCGGCGCGGTGCTGCGCGTGCGCTGATTAGCGCGTGGCACTAAGGGGTAACCAGGTGGGGCAGGTGAGACGCGCTCCCAAGCTCCTCGTCCTCCTTGTCCTGGCCGCCGCCTCGGTCGCCGCCGGCTGCGGGTCCGGTGAGGGCGGCTCGGGCGCGAAGGCGGTCAACTGGTACGTCTTCAACGAGCCGGGCGGCGCCTACGAGCAGGCGGTCAAGGACTGCAACGCGCAGGCGAAGGGCCGCTACCGGATCAACTACGTCCGGCTGCCAACCGACGCCAACCAGCAGCGCGAGCTCGTCGTCCGCCGCCTCGCGGCGAAGGACTCGACCGTCGACCTCGTGGGCATGGACGTGATCTGGACCGCCGAGTTCGC
The DNA here is from genome assembly GCA_050261935.1 of Nocardioidaceae bacterium. Classification (GTDB taxonomy): domain Bacteria; phylum Actinomycetota; class Thermoleophilia; order Solirubrobacterales; family Thermoleophilaceae; genus JBLNDU01. The sequence continues at coordinate 564 of JBLNDU010000295.1, forward strand.
GGAGGCGGGCTGGATCAAGCCCTGGACCGGCCGGCGCGCGCAGCAGGCGTCGCAGGGCAAGCTCAAGGGGCCGCTCACCACGGTGCGGTACAAGGGTCAGATCTGGGCGATTCCGTTCACCAGCAACACGCAGCTGCTCTGGTACCGCAAGGACCGAGTGAAGAAGCCGCCGAAGGACTTCACCTGGGACGAGATGATCGACGACGCCGCGCGCCAGAAGAAGGCGATCGAGGTGCAGTCGAAGCAGTACGAGGGCCTGACCGTGTGGGTGAACGCGATGACGCTCGGCGCCGGCGGCCAGATCGTCGACGAGCAGGGGAACGTGAAGGTCTCCGACAACGCGAGGCAGGCCGCCGAGATCCAGCGCAAGCTCGCCAGCACGGGCACGGCGCCGCCCAACTACGGCAACACGGCGGAGGACGATGCGCGGCTCGGGTTCGAGACGGGGCGCTCGAACTACCAGGTGAACTACACCTACATCTACCCGAGCGCGGCCGAGGTCTCCGGCGGGTTCCAGAAGAACATCGGCTGGACGCGCTACCCACGCACCGACAAGGACAGGCCGAGCCGGCCTCCGCTCGGCGGCATCAACCTCGGCGTGGGCGCCTACACGAAGAAGCCCGAGCTCGCCTTCGACGCCGCCGTCTGCCTCGCGAACAACAACAACCAGGCGCTCGCGAGCGAGAAGGGCGGCCTGCCGCCGACGACCGAGTCCGTCTACAACGATCCCCGGGTCAAGAAGGCCTTCCCGTTCGCCGCCGAGCTGCGCGATTCGATCAACGCCGCCGGGCCGCGCCCCGTGACGGCCGCCTACAGCGACATCTCGCTGGCGATCCAGAAGACGTTCCACCCGCCGGACAAGGTCGACCCGAACACGGTCGTGCAGAAGCTCAAGGACCGCCTCGACAAGGCGGCCGAGGGGAAGATCTTCTGATGGAGGGGACGATCGCCTGATGGAGGCAGCGACGACCACCGCCCCGCCGCGGGCCGCGGCGCCACCCGAGAAGAAGGGAACCACCGAGCGCGCGAAGGCGGAGCGAAAGCTCGCCTGGATGCTGTGCGCGCCGGCCGTGATCGTGATGCTGATCGTGACCGGCTGGCCGATCGTGTACGCGATCTACCTCTCGCTGCAGCGGAACGACCTGCGCTTCCCCGACGAGAAGGAGTTCGTCGGCCTCTCGAACTACCTCGACGTGCTGACCTCCAGCACCTGGTGGACGGCCGTGCTGAACACGCTGATCATCACGGTCTTCTCCGTCGGGATCGAGCTGGTGCTCGGCATGGCGATCGCGCTCATCATGCACCGCGCGATCTTCGGCCGCGGGCCGGTGCGCGCCGCGACCCTGATCCCGTACGGGATCGTCACCGTGGTCGCCGCCTTCGCGTTCCGCTACGCGTTCGCGCCCGACAGCGGCTTCATCACCGGCCTGCCACTCATCTCCGACACCGCCGCGCCGCTCACCGAGCGCACCGGCTCGTTCGTGGCGATCATCCTCAGCGAGGTCTGGAAGACCACGCCGTTCATGGCGCTGCTCCTGCTCGCCGGGCTCGCGCTCGTGCCCGACGAGCTCCTAGAGGCCGCCAGGGTCGACGGCGCCAGCGCAGTCCAGCGCTTCGTCCGGATCACGCTGCCGCTGATGAAGCCGGCGATCCTCGTGGCGCTCCTGTTCCGCACGCTCGACGCGTTCCGGATCTTCGACAACGTCTTCATCCTGACCGCCGGCGCCAACAACACCGAGACGGTCTCGATCCTGGGGTACAACATCCTGATCAACCGCGTCAACCTCGGGCTCGGCTCGGCCGTCTCGGTGCTGATCTTCATTTGCGTGATCCTGATCGCCATCTTCTTCGTCAAGGCGCTCGGCACGAGCACGGCGCAGCAGAGGGGAGAGATATGAGCGTGGTCGCGGTGAGATGCGCGTCGTCTTCGACGCGCCTGCCTGACGAGCGGGGGGCGAGCTAGCCGATGGCCACCACCGGGCGCGAGAAGGCGCTGTGGACGATCGCCATCCTGCTCGTGCTGATCTACGCGATCGTGCCCGTGCTGTGGATAATCTCCCTCTCGCTCAAGCCGGGCGACGACCTGCTCGACGGGCGCTTCATCCCGAAGACGTTCTCGTTCGAGAACTACGACACCATCTTCTCGGCGGACACCTTCAACTCCGCGCTCGTCAACTCGATCGGGATCGCCGCGATCGCCACGCTGATCTCGATCGTGCTCGCCTCGATGACCGCCTACGCCACCGCGCGGCTCAACTTCACCGGCAAGGTGCTGATCCTGTCGGGCGCGCTCGCCGTGGCGATGTTCCCGCCGATCTCGATCGTCGGCTCGCTGTTCGAGATGTGGCGCACGGTCGGCCTCTACGACACCTGGCCCGGCCTGATCATTCCCTACTTGACGTTCACGCTGCCGCTGGCGATCTACATCTTGTCGGCGTTCTTCAGGGAGATCCCGTGGGAGCTCGAGCAGGCGGCCGCGGTGGACGGCGCGACGCCGTTCCAGGCCTTCACCAAGGTGATCGTGCCGCTGGCCGCCCCCGGCGTCTTCACGGCGGCGATCCTAACCTTCATCTTTGCCTGGAACGACTTCATCTTCGCCAACACGCTGACCTCGACCGACAACGCGCGCACGGTGCCGGCGGCGCTGGCGTTCTTCACCGGCGGCTCGCAGTTCGAACAGCCGATCGGCGCCATCGCTGCGGCCGCGGTCGTGGTCACGATCCCGATCATCATCATGGTCCTGATCTTCCAGCGCCGCATCGTCGCCGGGCTCACTGCCGGCGCAGTCAAGGGGTGAGACATGGCTGACATCGTGCTCGACAACGTCACGAAGCGCTACCCGGACGGCTTCGAGGCCGTACGCGACATGACGCTCGAGATCGCAGACGGGGAGTTCGTGATCCTCGTCGGGCCGTCGGGCTGCGGGAAGTCCACGGCGCTGCGCATGGTCGCCGGGCTCGAGGACATCAGCGACGGCGAGCTGCGCATCGGCGGCGAGGTCGTGAACCAGAAGGCGCCGAAGGACCGCGACATCGCGATGGTGTTCCAGAACTACGCGCTCTACCCGCACATGAGCGTGCGCGACAACATGGGCTTCGCGCTCAAGCTGAAGGGCACCCAGAAGGAGGAGATCAACCGCAAGGTCGAGGAGGCGGCGCGCATCCTCGACCTGACCCAGCACCTCGACCGCAAGCCGGCCAACCTGTCTGGCGGACAGCGCCAGCGGGTCGCGATGGGGCGGGCGATCGTGCGCGATCCGGCCGCCTTCCTGATGGACGAGCCGCTCTCGAACCTCGACGCCAAGCTCCGGGTGCAGATGCGCACCGAGGTGTCGCGGATCCAGCAGCAGCTCGGCACGACCACGATCTACGTGACGCATGACCAGACCGAGGCGATGACGCTCGGCGACCGCGTAGCGGTCATGCGCTCGGGCCTGCTGCAGCAGGTCGGCTCGCCGATGGAGCTCTACAACGAGCCGGTCAACCTGTTCGTCGCCGGCTTCATCGGCTCGCCCGCGATGAACTTCATGCCGGCCACGCTCGAGGACGGCGATCGCGTCAAGCTGCCGATCGGCACGGTCAGGCTCGGCAGCGAACAGCGCGAGCGCATAGGGCGCCTCGACGGCGGGCGCACGCTCGTGGCGGGCATCCGGCCCGAGAGCTTCGAGGACGCGGCGCTCGTGGGCGACGCGCTTGACCAGGGCTCCACGTTCAGGGCGCGAATCGAGGTGGTCGAGGCCATGGGCTCCGAGCTGTACGCGCACTTCAGCGTCACGTCGGATCAGCACATCGAGTCGCAGGAGCTGCGCGAGCTGGCCGAGGACGCGGGCGCGGGCGAGGTGCCATCGAGCGGCGAGGAGGGTCGGATCGTGGCGCGGCTCGACCCGGACAGCCGCGTGCGCGAGGGCGAGCAGGCGGAGCTCTGGGTCGACGCGACCCGGCTGCACCTGTTTGACCCGAGCGACGGGCGCAGCCTCACCTCGACGACGAGCGGGCCCGCCGCGACCGTCGGGCAGAGCCCGATGGGTCGCGATCCGGAGCCTGGGCCGAGCGAGCGCGCGCCGGGCGAGGCCGGCGAGGCGAGGCCGGCAGGGCCGATCCCGCCGGCCTGATCCCGGTCGCCTGATCGGCGCGCCGCAGCGACGTCGCGCGGCCCCGCCGCGCCGAGCGTCAGCCCAGCGCCTCGCGCAGGCGCTCGATCACGTCGTCGTCCCAGACGTGCGTCCGTAGCAACAGGTAGCGCTGCTCCGCGACGCGCATGTAGGCCTCCGCCGACGTGCCGCCGCCGATCAGGTCGGCCTCGCGCAACATCTCGACCACGGGCTCGTACTCCTCGTGGAACCACAGCTCCGCGATCCGCTCGCGCGTGAGCAGCTCGCCCTGGTCCTGCATGACGCGGAAGCCCCAGGCCTCGACGCCCTCGGCCAGCGCCGCGTAGCGCGACTCCTCGCGCAGCTCGATCCGGGCGTACGCCTCAGCCGGCAGCGGCACGCGCTCGCGGAAGATCCGCTCGTAGCTCTTGAGGGCGAGCTCCCGCAGCCGCAGCCCGCCGCCGGCGCCGACGACGGTCTCCACCTCCGTCACGTAGGCGTCGATGTGCGTGTGGCCGAGCGCCCTGGCCACCGAGACGCGGTGGTGCCCGTCCTTGACGAAGTGGAGGTCGCTCACGCGATAGACGTCGATCGGCGGCATGGACTCGCCACGCCGCTGGGCCTCGGCGATGCGCTCCCAACGCGGCCGCACGCGACCCGAGCGCGGGCGGAACTTGCGGTCGAACTCGCGCCCGCGGTCAACCGTACCCACGATCGAGTCGAGCCTGATCGACCGCAGCCCGAGGTAGCGCTCGCCGCGCCGTCCGAGCGCCTGCACGACCTCCTCGAAGGGAAGCATCACGTCGACGTCGCCGTCGCGCCGGAGCACCCCCGCCAGGCGCGACAGCGCCGCGCGCCGCCGCGCGCGCGAGAAGTCGAACTGCGCGTCCGTCAGCGGAAAGCCGGTGTCCCGGGGCATGGGCGGTCCTCGCGGGCGATGCGGCCATTATGGAGCCATCGAGCCGTGGCGGGACGCGCGTGAGATCATGGCGCGAGATGGAGGCGGAGGCGGTCAACGACCTCCTGCAGAGCGGGAGGGAGGCGCTCGCCGCCGCCGACTGGGAGAGGGCGCGCTCCTGCTTCGCGAGGGCGGGCGAGCAGGAGGAGAACGCCGAAGCGCTCGACGGGCTGGGGCAGGTGGCCCACTTCGAGGGCCAGTACGACCGCGCGATCGAGCTGAAGGAGCGCGCCTTCGCGGCGTACCGGCGGCGCGGGATGCAGGCGGAGGCCGCCGACATCGCGCGCTGGGTCGCGTTCCTGCACGCGACCGTCCGCGGCAACTTCGCGGTGGCGAGCGGATGGATGGCGCGAGCGGCGAGCGCGCTCGAGGGCGTCGAGGAGTGCGCGGCCCACGGCTGGCTGATCCTCGACCGCGCGCCGTTCTCGCGCGACCTGTCGGAGCGCCGGCAGGTCGCCGCGTCGGCGCTCGCCATCGGCAGGCGGTTCGGCGACCCCGACCTCGAGTTCGACGCGCTGTCGCTGCTGGGCGAGAGCTATGTCGCCTCGGGACGAGTCGGCGAGGGCATGAGGCTGCTCGACGAGGCGATGTGCGCCGTGTCGGCGGGCGAGGTGGTGGACCACGGCGCGGCGGGCGAGATCTGGTGCAGGCTGCTGAGCGCCTGCGAGCACGCGCTCGACGTGAGGCGCGCCGAGGACTGGATGGCGGCGGTCGATCGCCACCTGGTCTGGAGCCAGTTCGTGCGCCCGACCTGCCGGACGCACCACGGCGGGATCCTGATCGCGCTGGGGCGGTGGGCGGAGGCCGAGGCGGAGCTGCTCGACGCGCTCCGGACGTTCGAGCGCGGCTACCACGGCGAGCGGACCTTCCCGCTCGTACGGCTGGCGGACCTCCGCGTCCGGCAGGGCCGCTACGAGGAGGCCGAGCGCCTGCTCGAGGGGAGCGAGTGGCATCCTGCGGCGCGGCGGGCGGCGGCCACGATCGCGCTGGCGCGCGGCGACGTTGCGCTGGCCGAGGAGCTCGCCTGCCTGTGCTTCGAGGGAGGCGACCCATCCGACCCGGCCTGCGCACCGCTGCTCGAGCTCCTCGTGTGCATCCATCTCGCCGCCGACGACCTCCCCGCCGCCCGCGAGACGCTCGACCGACTCGCCGCGCTCGCGGCCGAAGCGGGGATCGAGCGCGTGGAGGCCTTCGCGGAGCTCGCGGCGGGACGGGTGCGCGCCGCCGAGGGCGACGAGCGAGCCGCCTCCCACCTGAAGCGGGCGCTCGAGGGCTTCGCGGGGCTCGGCCTGCCGTTCGAGGCTGCGCGGGCGCGGCTCGAGCTGGCCAGGGCGATCGCGGCCGGGGCTCCGAGCGCCGCGGCCGCCGAGGCGAGGCTCGCGCTCACGGCGTTCGAGCGGCTCGGCGCGGCCAGCGGCGCGGACGAGGCGGCCGGCCTCCTCCGCGATCTCGGCGCCGCCGGGCGCGCCTGGCCGAGGCGCCACAGCGAGCTCACGAAGCGCGAGGCGGAGGTCCTGTCGCTGCTGGCCGCCGGCCTCGCCAACGCCGAGATCGCGGAGCGCCTCTACATCAGCCGGCGCACGGCGGAGCACCACGTGGCGAGCATCCTGTCCAAGCTCGGCCTCCGAAGCCGCGCCGAGGCGGCCGCCTACGCGGTTCGCGAGCTGGCCGAAGACCGGTAGCCGGATAGGTAGTCGTGCCGATGCCGCCGCCGGCGGCCGAAGCGATGCTGCCGGCGGGTCGCGCTCACGACCCGAACGGCGACCGAAGGAGAGGAGCCATGAGCAGCACCGAGCAGAACAAGGCGGCTGTGCGCGAGTGCTTCGCGAACGCGTCGCGGGGGAACTTCGACGCGCTCGAGGCGATCGTCAGCCCGTCCTACGTCATGCATCCCGACGGCGTCCGCGGCGTGGAGGGCCTGCGGGAGTGGGCCGAGGGGAACCGGCGCGCCCTTCCCGACCTGAGCGTCACGGTCGAGCAGCAGCTCGCCGAGGGCGACTACGTCGCCACGCGCACGACCATTCGCGGCAGGCACGAGGGCGAGCTGATGGGGGTGCCGCCCACGGGGCGCGACGTGGAGTTCACCTGCCTCACGCTGAGCCGCTGCCGTGACGGAAGGATCGAGGAGGAGTGGGAGCTCGCCGACGTCGCCGGTCTCCTGCGGCAGATCGGAGCGCTTCCCGAGCCGGCTCAGGTCTGAAGCGGAAGGGCCGCTAGCGCGGCCCTTCGGTCCGCAACATCCCGGGCACGCGAGCGCGGTGCTCGCGGGCCCGCTCACCGCTTGCGGCCTCAGGCGGGCGCGCGGCCGCGGCCGCCGCCCATGCGACGCAGCACGAAGCCCGCG
>JBLNDU010000296.1:0-6455 GCA_050261935.1 Nocardioidaceae bacterium
ACGGCCGCCGCGCGTGACGCTGCGCTTCGAGCGCATCTCGCCGGGCGCCCGGCCGCCGACGCGCGCGCACGACGGCGACGCCGGCTACGACCTCCACGCCGCGGAGCCGGCGTCGATCGCGCCGGGCGCACGAGCGAGCGTCGGGACCGGGATCGCGATCGCGCTGCCGGACGGGCATGCGGGGCTCGTCGTGCCCCGCTCGGGCCTCGCCGCGGGGCACGGCGTGGCGCTCGTCAACGCGCCCGGGCTGATCGACTCCGGCTATCGCGGCGAGGTGCGGGTGCTCCTGCTCAACACCGACCGCGAGCGCTCCTTCGAGGTCGAGCCGGGTGACCGCATCGCGCAGCTCGTGCTCGTACGCGTCGAGACGCCCGCGCTCGAGGAGGGCAACCTCGGCGAGACCGTGCGCGGAGCGGGCGGGTTCGGCTCGACCGGGCGCTGAGCCCGCGGCGGCGCTCGCGGCAACCGCCGCGGCTTCACGACGCCGGCGCTGACCGCGGTCCGATGCGCTCAACCCACTCGGCGAGCCATGTGGCGGCGGCCGGTCGCTGTGGCCGCCGCTCACGGCGCCACGCGGGGGCTTGCCGGCCGCCGCGTCGGCGGCATGGGAGCTCTGGGCTGCACGGTCACCCCGCTCACCATGCCGAACTCGGCCGATGGGAGTCATAGGGGAGCGTCCCCATTCTCGCCGAGGCCGTCGATCGGCAGATCGAGATCTGCGCCATGAGGACGGACTTGTCGGCGGCGCCGTACGCCTGCCGCTCCGCTGCGCCAACGGCCGGCCCTCCGGCCACGCCACCTATGCGCTCAGCGCCTCCGCGCGAGGCTCGGCGAGGCCGTCCTCCTTGTTGGACGCGGTGCGATCCGGCGGCTCCGAGGCGGTCATGCGCGCACTAGACGCGACCGGACCGCACGCCGCGTCTGATCGGTCCTAGGAGGGGCACTCGGCCGCGTCCGGCGCTTCGATGCGCTCGATCTCGCACAGCGATGCCCGGAGCGGTGAGCTGCCGCTGATCGGATCCGCCGGCGTCTGTCGCAGGATCAGGTTGAGGTTGGCGCTGTCGGGGCCGTACGGGGGATATCCCGGCAGCCCGAGCTCAGCGCATCCCTGCCACCAGCCGTGCTGGCCGCACACGACTCCCGGGTCGAGGCTCGAGTTGAGCCGCGCCCGGGCGCGGACGGCGCCGTTGGGGGTCACGATACGCACCCAGTCGCCGGCGGCGATCGCGCGGTCCGCGGCGGCTTCGGGGTGGATCTCGACCTGTGGGTCGGGCGTGGTGCGGCGCAGCATGGCGATCTGCCGGTGCTGGGATTCGGCGAAGCGCACCGATTTGGCACACGTGAGCACGAGCGGGTAGCGGGCGGCGAGGTCCGGCCGCGAGCGGGGGCTGATCGCCGGCTCGGTGAAGGTCGGCAGCGCGGAGTAGCCGTGCTCGGCGAGCGTCTCGGACAGCAGCTCGACCTTTCCGGAGGGGGTGCGGAACCCGACCGGGATGCCGTCGTCGATCCGGGCGTGCTTGCGGTGGATGGTGGTGAGGGGCAGCCTGATCCCGGCCGGCTGCGCGCGGAGCTGCTCGAGCGTGATCCCGCTCGGCTCGAGCTGGTGTCGCCAGGCGGCGTCGAGGTCGCCGTCCCAGAACTGGGCGCCGAGGCCGAGCCGCGTCGCCAGCGCGAACACGATCTCCAGGTCCGAGCGCGCCTCGCCGCGCGGCCCGTGGACAGGTCGCCGCAACTGCACCAGCGACTGGGCCTCCTGGCTGACCTCGAACCCGATCCGCAGCGCCTCGACCTCGAACGGGGTCGCGACGGGAAGGACGATGTCGGCGAGGTCCGCCGTCGGGCTGAGGAACGTGTCGGCGTGGACCGCGAAGTCGAGCTGCGCGAGCGCGTCGCGGCCGCGGGCGCTGTCGCCCTGGGCCATCACGAGGTTGGCGCCGAAGTTGACCAGCGCGCGTGCGCGGCCATCGAGGGCCGCCGTGTAGAAGTCGGAGCCGGTGACGTACTCGAACCGCGCGGGCCCGAGTGGCCGCTCGTCGAGCCCGATCGCCTTCGCGCGCTGCTCGGGCGCGAGCAGCTCGAGCCCGTCGATCGGGTTGGCGGGTACGGGGGTGAAGAGGACGTTGCCGCCCGGCGCGTCGAGGCAGCCCAGCAGGGCGTAGAGCACGTTGATCGCTCGGATCGTCTGGGTCGCGCCGCTGTGCTGCTCGAGCCCGCTCCACGTGTAGAACGCCACCGGACGGGACGTCCACAGTGTCTCCGCGACCCGCTCGATGTCCGCCGCCGGCACCCCGGTGATCGCGGCCGCCGCCTCCGGCCCGCACTCGCGGCAATGGTCGGCGAGCTCGGCCAGGACGGGGCGGCACTCGATCTCGCCGATCGTGTAGCCGCCGTCGAGCGCCAGGTGTGCCTCGTCTCCCTCGTAGCTTCGGGTCGCCGCGTCATAGGTCACAGGCGCGGCGAGGGCGGTGTCCCACGCGACGTAGCGCCCGGGCTTCGCTCCCGGAACGTCGTCGGAGCGCATCAGCCGCCCGGTGTCGGCGCGCACCAGCAGCGGCCCGTTCGTGAAGCGCCGGACGAAGTCCATGTCATACAGCCCGCGGTCGAGCAGCACTCGGGTGATCGCGAGCGCCAGCGCGGCGTCGGTCCCGGGGCGCACCCGCAGCCAGTGGTCGGCCTCCGCCGCGAGCCCGGCGCGGCGGGGGTCGATCGCCACGAGCTTCGCACCCCGCCGACGGGCATCGACCGTCGCGGTGGCGTGCACGAGCCGGGCGACCGACGGGTTGTAGCCCCAATACAGGATGCAGCCGGCGCGCTCGAGATCCGGCATGAACGCCCCCGGCACCGGCGCACCGAACGTGTACGTCGACGCGAGATAGCGGCCCCACCCGCACAACTCCATGTGGAAGAGGAAGCTCGGGCTGCCGAACGCCCTGCGCAGACGCGTGATCCAGTCGACCGAGTCGCTGATCGCCGACGTCGACGGCGACGCTGACCCGAACACAACCGACTCCGGCCCCGACGCGGCGGCGATGGCCGTCAGCCGCGCGGCGACCGTGTCGAGCGCCTCCTCCCAGCTGATCCGCTCCCATGCCGGATCCTCGGCCCCCTTCGGTGCCGTACGTCGCAGCGGGTGCAGCAGCCGATCGGCATGGCCCACGATCTCGGGCGCCGCCTTGCCCTTCACGCACAGCGCCCGCCCCGTCGGGTGGGCGCGGTCGGGCTCCAGCGCCGTGAACCGACCATCGACCGTCACGGCAGTCGCGCCGCAGCGGGAAACGCACAACGCACAAAACGTCGGCGTCCGCACTTGACCCGCGGTCTCAAGCATGTCCATCGCGCCTAGGTGGCGCCGTTCCTCCGTCAGCTCCCTACGAGCCAGCCTACGCAGTCCAGAGTCTAGATGCGCCAAGAACCAGCGAAGCCGACCGACTCCGGATGCCCGCCTCGATCTCGACGGTGCGGCGCCGGGAAGCCGCGCCGAGCACACGATGGCCGCGCTGCAGCGGCTGCGAGCCAGGCCCTCCCGCCGGCGGTACTAGCAGGCGACGGCGCGACTCGACCACGGGCAAAGCGGACTCACAGGCCCGCGGCCCGCCGCGCCGACGCGTGCGCCGCCTCCTCGAGCCGGTCGTCGAGGGGCTCGAGCTCGACGCGAAGCGCGAGCTCGACGAGCCGGTCGGCGAGCCACATGTTCTTCGGCAGCAGCGGCCCGTGCAGGTAGGTGCCGATCACGTTGTTGCGCCGGACCCCCTCGCCGCCGTCGCGGCCGTTGTTCCCGTGGCCGCGAAGCACGCGGCCGAGCGGTCGCTCGCCCGGGCCGAGATAGGTGCGGCCGCCGTGGTTCTCGAAGCCGGCGATCGTGCGCGGACCCGTACCGAGATCGGCCTCGATCGCGCAGTTGCCGATCAGGCGCGGGCCGGGCTCGCGCACGGTGCGCAGACGCACGAGCCCCACGCCGGGCAGCGACTCGTCGCCTAGCTCGTAGCTGTCTCCGAGCAGCTGATAGCCGCCGCAGACGGCGAGCACGACGGCGCCGCGCGCGGCCGCCGCGTGCAGCGCGTCGCGCTTGGTCTCCACCATGTCGCGCGCCACCGCGGCCTGGTCGCGGTCCTGGCCTCCGCCGATGTAGAAGAGGTCGTGAGCCTGCGGATCGAGGAGCTCGCGCAGCGACGCCGCCGCGAGCTCGAAGCCGAGGCCGCGCCACTCGCAGCGCGCGCGGAGCACGGCGAGGTTGCCGCGGTCGGCGTAGATGTTCATCAGCTCGGGGTAGAGCGCGCAGACGCGCAGCGTCGGGCGAGCGCTCACGGCGCCTCGAGCAGCACGATGGTGCTGCCCACGTGATCGGCGGTCTCGGGCACCCGCCGGCGCGCGGCCGGGCGCAGCCCGAGCTCGGCCGCCTCCCGCTCGAGGCGCGCCGGGGAGAGCTCGTCGAGCCGCACCGTGTGGAGCTCCTCGCTGATCTCGCCGTGCGGCGAGACGGCCTCGCGCAGCCGGTCGATGGCGACGACGCCCGGCTCGGAGCGGACCGCGAGCGGGCGACTCGACAGCACCCAGCCGTCACGCTCGAGCACGTCCGGCAGCGGCGGCAGCGCCTCGGCCACCGCCACCCCCTCGAACGGGTCGGCGAGCGCGGCGGCGAAGGCGCCGCCCGGCGCGAGGTGGGCGAGGAGGCGGCTTAGCGCGCGCGCCCGGCCCTCCGGGCCGCCGAGCAGCTGCATGACCTGCATCGGCGCAATCGCCAGCGGAAAGCGCCGTGCGAGCGAGAAGGAGCGCACGTCGGCCGCTACGGCGTCGACCCGGAGGCGGCGCTCGCGCGCGCGCCGCGCCAGCGACTCGACGAGACGGGCGTCCGAGTCGAGCGCCGTCACCTCGTGACCGTGCGCGGCCAGCTCGAGCGCCACCCGGCCCGTGCCGCACCCGACGTCGAGCACCGGGTCGCCGCGCTCGGCGGCCAGCGCGCGCCAGAGCGGCAGGTCGGCCGCATAGGAGGCGCACTCGACGTCGTGCCACGCGGCGTCGGCCACCGCCATGCGCTCGCGAGCCGCCACCGCCAGGTTGTACCGCACGGCCGCGAGGGGACCGGGACCGACACGCCCGTCACTCCGACCAGCGGCGCGCCAGGCCGCGCCGCGACAGCAGGTCGCGCAGCTCGAGCAGGGCCGTGTAGGTGGGCAGCGCGTAGAGGCGCCCGTCGCCGGCTCCTGCCACGGCGCTGTCCAGGGAGCGGTCGAGGTCGCGCTCGACGTCGAGCTCCGCGTCGACGCCGGCGTACTTGAGTCGCAGCGCCATCTCCTCAGCGCGCGTGCCCGAGCAGGTCACGCGCCGCACGCGGCCGGCGAGCAGCTCGAAGTCGGCGTCCCAGATCCAGGACACGTCGCGGCCGTCGGCGATCCCGTCGTTGAGCGCCAGCCAGAGGTCGAGCCGGCCCGGCTCCAGCGCCAGCGTGCGGAGCACCTCGTTGGCGCCGGCGGGGTACTTCCCGAGCAGGATCGAGAGCTCGCGGCCGTCCACGCGGATCGCCGCGGCGCGGCCGAAGGCGCCGCCGAAGCCGGCGAGCGCGTCCGCGATCGTGCCGAGCGGCACGCCGAGCTCCAGCGCCGTCGCCGTGGCCGCCACGGCGTTGTAGACGTTGTAGAGGCCGGGGAGCCGCAGCTCGACGTCGACCTCGCCGACCGCCGTGCGCAGCGTCGCTCGCGAGCCCCGCAGCCCGCGGAGCTCCACGCGCGTGGCCGCAACGGCCGGACGCGGTCGCTCGCGGCCGCAGCCGGGGCAGCGATAGTGGCCCATGTGGGCGAGCAGCACGGCCGAGTAGACGTACGCGCTGCCGCAGTTGCGGCAGTACTTCGAGTCGGCGGCGTGCTGTAGCTCCGGCAGCGCCTGGGCGTCGTCGTCGACGCCGAAGTAGACGACCCCGCCGCGGCCCCGGCCCAGGTCCGCGACCAGGGGGTCGTCGGCGTTCAGCACGAAGCGCGCGCGGCCGGCCTGCTCGGCAACGAGCTCCGCCCAGCGATCTGCCAGCAGCTCGAGCTCGCCGTAGCGGTCGAGCTGGTCGCGGAACAGGTTCGCGAGCAGGTAGAGCCGCGGCTGCACCGCGCGGGCGACGCGAGGCAGCCACGCCTCGTCCACCTCGAACAGGCCCAGTTGGCCGCGTCCCCGGCGAGCGTCGAGAAGCGCCGTGGCCACCCCCCAGGCCATGTTCGAGCCGGCCCGGTTGTGAACCGGGGGGCGGCCCGCCCGCTCCAGCGCGGCCGCGACCATCGCCGCCATCGTGGTCTTCCCGTTCGTGGCCGAGACGAGCACCGCGCCGCGGTCCAGCTCGCCGGCCATCCCCGCCAGGCCGTCGGGCGCCAGCCGCAGCAGGAGCCGCCCGGGAGCGGTCGTGCCGCCGCTCCGGCCGAGCCGCCGGCTGACCGCGCGCGCGGCGCGCCCGAGCGCACGGGCGGCGCCCACCCTCG